>CAZWVT010000007.1:2569-60634 GCA_964636665.1 uncultured Flavobacteriaceae bacterium | reverse complement strand
TAGAGTTTTGTCGAGACGGGAAAGGTTTAGGAACTTACATTTATCATTAACCATTCTTTTTGCGTTTTCTAAAACTGCTGTATGCAAACCAAATTACCAATGCAATGACAAAATACATAAAATAAGATGTGGGTTTTCCGGAACCTCCTACGGTGGTAAACAATCTGTCCCAACGAACTTTCTTATTATATCCGTCCCAACTCATCCAAATAAATATCGGTTTTCCCACTACGTGATTGGACGGCACATAGCCCCAAGTTCTTGCATCTTCGCTATTGTTGCGATTGTCACCCATCATCCAATAATAATCCATTTTAAAGGTATATTCCGTAATCGGACTGCCGTTTAGTAAAACTTCCGTTCCGGATTGGGTAATTTTATTGTCAATTCCCAATTCACTGCCTTCATAAACTTCAATAATTCGTTTGTAAAAAGGAATGCTTTCGGAATTAATGGCTACGGTTGCATCTTTTTTCGGAATGAAAATCGGCCCCATATTATCGGTATTCCAAGGATAATTTGGAGAATATGGAAAAGTAGTACGATCCCAATTGCCTGCATCATTTTTAAACCGAACAATCTCTACAACATTTGGATTGTTTCTTAGCATCCCCAATGCTTCTTCAGAGACTCCCGGAAATAAATAGGTATTGTCTCGAAAACTGTATCTGTCGGTAATTCCGTACCGATTATAAAGTACATCGTGATTTATTGGCGAGCTAACACGGACGATATAAGCAAGTTGAATTATAGCGCGATCCGGCAACTCGTTTAGTGCTCCGTTTACATATACCCTGCCGTCGCGAACTTCAAGGGAATCCCCCGGAACGCCAACAGTACGTTTTACATAATTGGATTTTTTATCAATAGGTTTGTAATAATATTTTCCATCGCCTGCTGACTGAAAAGCATTTACGGTATCTGTCGGCCAGTTAAAAACTACAATATCGTTTCGTTTTATATTCTGAAAACCCGGCAATCTCAAGTAAGGAAATTGTGGTTTGTTGAAATAGGATTTTGTTTTTACAAAGGGAATGGTATCGTGTACCATCGGAAAGGAAACCGCAGTCATCGGGGCACGGGCTCCATAATGAAATTTACTTACAAAAAGGAAGTCTCCCACCAACATGGTTTTTTCCAAAGAAGATGTCGGAATGGTGTAAGGTTGTATAAAATAAGTATGAACAATGGTTGCTGCAACTACCGCAAAAAGTATGGAACTCACCCATTCTCCTGTTGAAGTCCGGGGTTTTAAACTTCTGTCTTTGATGTGGTGAACATCTTGAGTGTAATTGATATAAAAAATATAAAATCCGAAAGTTATCAAGACCAAAATTGTATCGGTTGTTGAACTTCTTCCAAAACTGCGGATGGTTTCTACCCAAATAACCGGAAACATTATCAGGTTAACGATGGGAATAAACAGCAAAATCGTCCACCACCACGGGCGATTGATAATTTTCATCAATACGATTGCATTGTAAACCGGCACGGCGGCTTCCCAAGCTTTTCTTCCTGCTTTGGTATAGAGTTTCCAGGTTCCGGCAAAATGAATTACCTGAATAATCAAAAAGAATGCAAACCAAGCTGTCCAACTCATAATTTATTTGTTTTTATTCACTGTCAATTCCCAATACGTCTTTCATTGAGAAAATTCCTTTTTTATCTTTTAACCAAGCAGCGGCAAGCAAAGCTCCTTTGGCAAAACCATCTCTGCTGTGTGCTTTGTGTTCCAAATGAATGCTGTCTATTTCAGAATTATAGGAAATAACATGCGTTCCTTTTACATCTTCTTCGCGAACTGCTGTTATTGTCAACTTATCTGATTCTTGTTTATTTAAAACCCAATTTTTTTTCTGACTGTAATTTAAAATTTCTTCAGAAAGTGTAATCGCCGTTCCACTGGGAGCATCTTTTTTTTGTGTGTGATGAATTTCTTCTACTGAAACGTCATATTCTTTCCATTTGCCCATCAACCGAGCTGCAAAAGTATTGATTGCAAAAAACAAATTGACCCCTACACTAAAATTTGAGGCGTAAATAAAACTGCCATCATTTTCTTTGCAATGGTTTACAATCTCATCATAACGGGCTAACCAACCGGTTGTTCCGCAAACTACCGGAATTTTTGCATTTAAAGCTTCCTTAATATTGTCAAAAGCTGTTTCCGGAGTAGAAAATTCGATGGCTACATCAGCCTCTGAAAGTTTTCCTTCTTTTTGAGTACTCGTGCTTTTATAGACTATTTGATGTCCGTTTAATTGGGCTATTTTTTCAATAACCTTTCCCATTTTTCCGTAACCAATCAATGCAATTTTCATCTGTTATTTTTTAATGTATTTGAAATCGTAAAGAAAATCCGTAGTTTGTCTGATTGCTTATCGGGTCGATATCTAATTTGGGTCTGAGACTCAAATCTTCGCGAACATCGTATTGTTTTAAATGTGCATCAACATTGGCGTCTATAATGTTTAATAAATAAATTCCCACAGCTACCATCAAGCTCAAGCTCATATTTTTTTGTGCCGAACGTTGTGCGTTAATCAAACGATCATTCGAGATAAGCGGTTCGTTTCCGTTGCCGTAAAACTCATCATCTTTAAAACCTGCCAACCTTCTTTTGTAGGCATTCCGGAAGCGGTTGTAATCGGTTCTGTTTTCACTGTAAAAATAAATTGAAGTAGCGATTCCACCATAAACGATGGGGACTTTCCAATATCTTTTGTTGTAAATCTGACCCAATCCCGGAAGTACGGCCGAATAAAAAGCAGCTCTTGATGGCGCTAACGGATCGTATTCGGGAATGGGTTCTTGAATGTTTGCTATTCTAAATGGAACGCTGTCTCTGGATACCTGCAAGCTGTCGATTTCTTGTGAAAAACACGAGAAACCGATAACAATGAGGATATACGGCAGAAATTTTTTCACTTTTTCAAGAGTTTCAGGATGCGTTCAAAATCCTTTTCATCAGCAAATGAAATCGATACCTGTCCTTTTCCGGATTTTGAAAATTTAATGTCAACTTTGGAATCATAAAAATCGGAAAGTTCTCGTTTTGCTTTTTTGAGGTGTACCGGAACTTCTTTCTTTTTAGTATCGGATTTGGGTTTTGGATTTTTAAATTCTCTGACTAAAGCTTCGGTCTCTCGAACAGAAAGATTCTGCGCCAGAATTTTCTCGTAAATTTCCAACTGATTTGCTGTATCTTCTATATTTATAAGCGCTCGCCCGTGTCCCATTGAAATAAATCCGTCGCGCATTCCCGTTTGGATAATCGGGTCTAATTTCAGCAAACGAAGGTAATTGGCAATGGTAGAACGATTTTTCCCGACCCTATCACTAAGAACTTCCTGAGTTACTTGAATTTCTTCGATAAGCCGTTGATATGACAATGCAATTTCAATAGGATCAAGGTCTTGACGCTGTATATTTTCGACCAATGCCATTTCGAGCGATTCTTGGTCGTTTGCAATTCGCACATACGCCGGAATTCGTTCCAATCCTACCATTTTGGAAGCTCTGAAACGTCGTTCGCCGCTCACTAATTGGTATTTTTTAAATCCGATTTTTCGTACCGTAATCGGTTGAATTACGCCCAACTCCTTAATGGATGAAGCCAATTCGCGCAACGATTCTTCATTAAAACTGGAACGAGGCTGAAAGGGATTTACTTCAATGCCTGACAGTTCAAGCTCCACGATATTCCCGACTACCTTGTCGGCATTTTTGTCTTCAACGGATTTAATATCGTTTACGGAATCATCCAACAACGCTGAAAGTCCGCGTCCCAATGCTTGTTTTCTAACTGCTTTCGCCATTATATCTCTTCATTTTTAGTTATTAATTCATGCGCCAATGCCAAATAATTTTCTGCTCCTTTACTGGATGCGTCGTAACTGATAATGCTTTCTCCATAACTTGGCGCTTCACTCAAACGCACATTCCGTTGAATGATGGTTTTAAATACCATTTCATCAAAATGCTTGCGTACTTCGTCCACCACCTGATTTGACAATCTCAAACGTTGGTCGTACATGGTCAACAACAATCCTTCAATATCCAATCCGGGATTGTGAATTTTCTGGACACTTTTGATGGTATTGAGCAATTTCCCCAACCCTTCCAACGCAAAATATTCACATTGAATCGGAATAATCACAGAATCCGCAGCTGTAAGCGCATTTAATGTCAACAATCCCAATGACGGCGCGCAATCAATCAATATGTAGTCGTAATCAGCGGCGATTTCTGCAAGTGCCATTTTCATCATATATTCTCGTTGTGCTTGATCGACGAGTTCTATTTCGATAGCTACCAAATCGATATGCGCCGGAATGAGGTCTAAATTTGGGGAATCGGTAGAAACGACAGCCTCGCGAGCCGTAGCGGAATGTTCTAAAAGTTGGTAAGTTCCTATTTGAACTTCTTCCACACTTACTCCCAATCCCGAAGTTGCATTCGCCTGCGGATCGGCATCGATAAGCAATACTTTTTTTTCCAGCACTCCAAGAGCGGCTGCAAGATTTACTGAAGTCGTGGTTTTCCCAACGCCCCCTTTTTGATTCGCAATAGCAATTATTTTACCCATTAAATAGCTCCAAATTTTAGCTGCTAAAAGTACAACTATTTAGACGGAATGAAAACCCATTTTATCAACAGTTGTCTGCAAACACATTTATTTACAACATTACATATACAACGCTGTTATTCTTTTTTATTTTTACTGCGTATCATCATTTCCAACATATCCCACATAGATTCGGGAATTTGTTCTAAAAGATTGAACTGCCCCGCTCCTTGCAGCCATTCGCCTCCGTCAATGACAATAACTTCTCCGTTAATATAAGCAGCGTAATCTGAGATTAAATAAGCTGCCAAATTTGCCAATTCCTGATGATCGCCGTATCGTTTTAAAGGTATTTTTCTCGACAAATCAAATTTGTCTTTTAAATCTCCGGGCAACAGACGATTCCAAGCACCTTCCGTTGGAAAAGGTCCCGGAGCAATGGCATTTGACCGAATTCCGTATTTTGCCCACTCCACTGCCAAGGAGCGCGTCATCGCTAAAACGCCGGCTTTTGCAGCAGCGCTGGGAACTACATAAGCCGAACCGGTAAAAGCATAAGTAGTTACAATGTTTAAAATTGTCTTATCTGTTTCCTTATTGTCAATCCAATGTTTTCCTAAAGCCAAGGTGCAGTTTTTTGTTCCTTTCAACACAATGTCAATAATCGTGTCAAATGCATTGGCAGAAAGTCTTTCGGTGGGGGAAATAAAATTTCCTGCCGCATTGTTTACAAGTATATCGACTTTGCCAAATAATTTGATCGATTGGGCAACCATCTTTTCTACTTCTTCATAATTACGCACATCACAAACGACAACTTCAACCTTCCCTCCTGTTTTATTTTCAAGCTCATCCTTCGCGGCTAA
Source organism: uncultured Flavobacteriaceae bacterium (assembly GCA_964636665.1). Classification (GTDB taxonomy): domain Bacteria; phylum Bacteroidota; class Bacteroidia; order Flavobacteriales; family Flavobacteriaceae; genus JAAYLC01. Next base: position 55,201 of record CAZWVT010000007.1, on the reverse strand, counting down.
AAGTTTATCTATATTTCTTGAAGTGATGATTACCGATGCGCCCAATTCCAAAAAATAAACACTCATCGATTTACCCAATCCGCTCCCGCCTCCTGTTACAATGATTGTTTTTCCTTTCAGCGCATCATCTTTAAGCATTTTTGACGTAGGTTTCATAATCTTATTTTGAGTATTCAAAAATAACCATTCTGTAGAACATTTCTCAAGAGCATTTAGTTTATGCAAATTTTAAAATAATCAGAAATCAAGTTAAAGTATTTAAAAAAATAATTTCCACATCGGCTAATTATTTAACTTTCATTGAATTTTAACCGCTTAAGATAAAATACTGATAATGATTACCAAAGAAACTGAAATAGATTCCATAATCGGAATCTTGGAATCCGGAGGAAAAACCATTACAAAACTACCTTACGACGGATTTTTGCATTTGGAACACGACGTTCCTTTTTTGATGATTTACCGAAAAATTGATGAAGATGATACCTCAATTCGTTTGGCACGTACGTCTGCTTCATTTCTAATCATCGGAACTGAAAATTTCGAGTATTTCCACCAACTTGTAAATCTGCTCACGGAAAAAATGAGCGACAAGTTTCTTTCTTTTATAGTAATAGAAATTTATTCCGGAGCAAGCGACAGCAACAAATTCATCATTCGCGGACCTTCCCATAAACTTCCGGTTTCTTTGAATGTTTTAAAAAAGGAATTGGATAAAATTGAAAGTCATCAGTATGGAAAACCACTAACCGCTGAAGTAGAACAAACCAAAGAACGTCAACCTCCTACGGAGCAAGCATTTTTTAGTATCGATAAAATCAAAACCCACGGTGGTACTTATATCGGATTAGAGATTCCTCCGGTTTATCGTTCAGAAAGTGGGACAGTCTATCCTTTATATTTCAGAAAATTCCGAGATAGTTTTGCCAAAGCCATTCACAGAGCACTTTTTCAATTTATCAGAGTACAGACTTCTTCGGAAATTAAAAATTATGCAGCCTTGGGGAGGCGTCGGATTCACGAAGAGTTGTTTAAAATCGATAAACAACTCACCGAAATTGAAAATCAATATCAGTTTTTGCTGCTTATTGCGCCCGTAAATATTCAATCCATTCAAGAGTGTTTTTTTGATACCGATTTCGAAAAAGTATTGCCTTATCATTATCGGCTGCTTCCATTAGACCCGGATTTGCTGAAGAGAAAACTATACACTTTGCGCATCGATGAAATTGACGACCCGGAACTTTCTTATTTATTTCAACAAAAGCGGAGTCAAATCGACCAGGAATTGACAATGCTCAAAGAACGTGGGTCAAAAAATTTCTTTTACAGCAGTTTGCGGCTTTATGGTGTCATTGAAAAACAATTGTTGCATACAGCCAAAGAAATTTTAAAACATTTTCCCGAAGACATCAATCAAGATAAAGAAAAAACAATTACCGCCGAGAATTTTGGTGAAATGGCTCGTGACGAATTTGAATATTTTAAGGAGCAAGCGCCCGAATTTGATTCCAAAATCCACATTCGTGAGGACGTCAATGTGATGATGGTTTCCAAAGGCGAACTTTACATTCCTGCATATTATAAAATGACAGAACGCGAAGCAAAAGCTTTAATTCAACACGAAGTCGGCACGCATGTTTTGACCTATTTCAACGGAAGCAGACAACCGCTGAGCCAACTTTCCCAAGGCTTGGCAAATTATGAAGCACTGCAAGAAGGAATTGCAATTTTAGCAGAATACTTAGTTGACGGTTTAACGGCCAACCGATTGAGAACCCTTGCCGGACGGGTCGTTGCCGGAGAAGCACTTTTGGACGATGCCACTTTCAGAGAAACATTTATGCTGCTTTATAGAAATTACGGATTTTCAAAAGATTCGGCTTTTGCCATTACCTCCCGCATGTTTCAGGGCTGCGGATTTTTAAAAGATATTATTTATCTGCGCGGATTTATGCAACTTATGGATTATCTGAAAGAAAATGATTTGGAAATTTTATTGTCGGGAAAAATGGCTTTGGAACACGTTCCGATGATTCAAGATTTAAAAGCACGGAATCTCGTTAAAACACCTGAAATTATTCCGAGGTATATGAAAAGTAAAACCTATAAAAATAAATTGTCAGAAATAAAAAATGAAACGCCTATACACAAACTGATTTAACCACTAATTTAATCCCAAGAAACTATGAAAATTTGCTTTGTAATAAACAGCATTAAGACTGAAATTCCCGGTACGACAGTCGTCATTCTCCGCAAAGCCTATGAACGCGGACACGATGTGTACGTAATGGATGTAGGATGTTTTATTTTTCACCGCGATAAGAACATCCACTTGCGTTGTCGTAAAATTCCAAAAGACATTAAAAACGATTCACTGAAAGCGTTTTGGTCACAAATTCAAGATGAATCTTTGGGTTACGAGGTGATTCCCAGTAATGAGATGGACATTCTTTTTGTGCGTAACAATCCCACGGAAGAAACTTCCGGCAGACAATGGGCGGAACACAGCGGAATTGCTTTTGCCCGTATGATTCAGCGTTCGGGCGTTTTGGTTTTAAATGACGCTTTTGCGATGAGTCATGCGTTTATTGACAAGCTTTATTTTGAAGAATTGCCTTCAGAAATCAAACCCAACAGTTTGATTACGCGCAACAAAGATGACATTATCCATTTTTGGAAAGAAAACAATAAGGAAATTGTTCTTAAACCTCTTGAAGGAAGTGGCGGGCAAAATGTTTATAAAATAGGCAAAGAACAACATAATTTCAATCAGATTCTCGACACTTTAACCGAAAAAGGTTACATCATTGCCCAAGAATTTCTACCCGAAGTCAGCAAAGGCGATGTCCGCGTGATGCTGATGAACGGAAAAATTCTGGAAGAAGACGGGCAACATGCGGTAATCAGACGTATTAGCAGCGACAAAATAGAATTTAGAAGCAATTTGTCCTTAGGCGGGATTCCGAAGAAAGGAAAACTCACTAAAGAAATCGAACATATTGTTTCGCTTACGGCTCCAAAACTTATTCGCGACGGATTGTTTTTTGTCGGGTTGGACGTCGTTAAAGACAAATTAATAGAAATCAATGTTTTGAGTCCGGGCGGCATTGACCACAACCACATTACGGGAATGACAGATTTTACCAATACCATTGTCGAAGCATTGGAACGCAAAGTACATTACAAAAAATATTATCAAAACAAATTGAGCAATCGAGCTTTGGCTACAATGGAATAATTTTAAATAAAAATATTATGAAAAATATTGAACGAATCATCGGAGAATACGATAGTGGTAAAAAAGGTTCGCTCCTTTTTATAACCGCCGGAATCCACGGAAACGAACCCAGTGGAATTTATGCACTAAAAAGAGTTTTTGAAGTTTTAGAATCTGAAAAACCTTCAATCTCAGGAAAAGTAATTGGAATTGCCGGAAATAAAGAAGCGCTGACTCGCCAAGTACGTTATGTGGATGAAGATTTAAACCGTACTTGGACAGAAGAAAACATTGCTTCAAAATCAAAAAATTCTCAGGAAAAAAAAGAGATGTTTGAGATTATCGACATTTTAGAAAATCATCCCGAAGAAGCATTTGAAAAACGTTATTTTTTAGATTGTCACACAACTTCTGCCGCCAGCGAACCCTTTATTTCAGTTCAAGACCTGAATGACAATGACGCTTGGGCACACAAATTTCCGACTTATATTATCCGTGGATTTTCGGATATTGTAGCAGGTTGTATCGACCATTACAAAAGCCGTATCGGAATGACCGGTTTCGTTTTTGAAGCAGGACAACACGACAGCCCGGAATCCATCGAAAACCATGAGGGAATGATATGGTTGGCACTCCAACACGCTTGCGGTCTTGATTTCGACACATTAAAAAAATATCCCGAAAGTGTAAACATTCTTGAAAATAAACGGAAACATCAAAAGACTTTTGAAATTGAATACCGTCATGAAATCAGAGAGAACGATACGTTTAAAATGTTAGACGGCTTTATAAATTTTCAAAAAATAAACAAAGGAGATTTGTTAGGAACGTATAACGGCAAGCAGATTTACAGCAATTGGGATGACTATATTTTTATGCCACTTTATCAACCTCAAGGGGATGACGGATTTTTTATCGTTCGTCGAGTGTCGTAAATCTTCATTGCTCTGACTAACTTCTCTCTGATTAAATTTTGACCGGGATTATTACTTCTAATCCCAGTCATTTTTTTACCTCTATGAATTCCCATATTTTTTATTCTCATGGAATTCTTTGATATTTTTTGGATACTAAAAGAATATTTTTGGACAATCAAATATGCCCATAAACATTTTTGTTAAAAGGCGATAAAAAATTGACCTCTAAAACTAACTAACCAAATGAAAAAAGGATTGAAAATTTCACTTTATATCCTTGCAAGCTTACTGTTATTAATTGTAATACTTGTAAGTTATGTAAAATTGGCACTACCCAATGTAGGGGAAGCAGAATACATTGACATTGAAATTACTCAAGAAAAAATTGAACGTGGCAGGTATCTTTCCTATCATGTGATGATGTGTGCCGATTGTCATTCAGAACGAGATTTTTCCAAGTTTTCCGGGCCTCCATTTCCCAATACTGAATTTGCAGGAGGAGAAATTTTTAATCAATCAATGGGATTTCCCGGAGTTTTCGTGTCTTCAAACATTACGCCTTATGGAATCGGAGAATGGACTGATGGTGAACTTTTCAGGTTAATTACAACCGGCGTAAAACGAGACGGCGAGCCTATTTTTCCGGTGATGCCCTATCATCATTTTGGAAAATTGGATCGGGAAGATATTGAATCGGTAATTGCATTTTTAAGAACCTTGCCTCCGGTAACTACGCAACATCCACCATCCAAAGCTGATTTTCCTTTCAGCTTATTGATGAGAACAATGCCTCAAAAAGCAAATCTCACATCTAAACCTTCAAAATCCAATACTGTAAAGTACGGAGAATACATTTTTAATGCAGCGGCTTGTGCAGAATGTCATACGCAATTCGATAAAGGAAAATTTGTAGGACCGGTTGGCGGCGGCGGGAGAGAATTTCTTTTTCCCGACGGAAGCATCTTAAGAGGTCCAAACCTCACACCTCACGAAACCGGAATCAAAAATTATACAAAAACAGAGTTCGTCCAATTGTTTAAAAAATATTCAGATTCTACCTATGCCCTTCCGGATGTTAAACCCGGAGAATTTCAGACTTTAATGCCTTGGGTAATGTATTCAGGAATGGAAATCGAGGATCTTGCTGCCATTTATGATTTTCTGCAAACCCTCGAACCTTATGAAAATGCCGTGGAAAGATTTACCCCTGCAAATCAATAGTAAAATAATATTAACTGAGATGCACATTACAATATCGCTGATTCAATAAAAATATATTGACGCAAAACCGTGTTTTTTAATATCTTAGCCCAATGTTCCAACGATTATCGACATACACGCATTGGGCTATTTTCGTATTATTATGCTTTTGTATAAGTTTTGTTCAAAGTCAAAATTTTAATCAAAAATATATAGACAGTACAATTGCTGAGTTAAATGTCATAAACGAAACAAAACAATTTCGTCAAAAACAGATCTCCTTAAATAATTACATTCATCAGCAATCGGAGGTCATACAATTGGAAATCTACGAATATGTTTTTCAACACAGTCAAACTGATTTTCCACTTTTTATCGATGGCTATGTGAACTTACTAGAAAAGCAAAAAAACATTAGTAAAGCGGTAGATTTACATTTAAAAACTGCCTGGAATTATATCAATAAAAGTGATAAAAAGGCATTGTATTACGCTGACCAAGCTTTAAAACTTTCCGAAACACATCACTTTTATACCGGCATTGCCAAGTCTATAGAAATTAAAGGTTTGTATTATGAAATTATTTTCGGAGATGTAGAAAAAGCATCTGTTTTTTATTTTAAAGCAATTGAAATCTGCAAAAAACACCAACTTTCTTATGTCGGCGATATGTACCACACGTTGGGCGTTCTTTTTCATACGAGTGACAATTATAAAAAAGCCCAATTATACTATGAAATGGCATATGAAAAAGCAAGAAAACAGAACAATGTGGTACTCCTAAAAAGTTGCTACATCAATCTCGGGAGTATCCATTCTTCATTGGAAAATTTTTCGATTGCAGAATCCTATTTTTTAAAAAGTCTGGAAATTCCCGAAAATGAGTATTACAATTACGATGCATTTGCCAATCTTGGAAACTTATACTTGCGCCAACAAGATTTTCAAAAAGCACTTCCTTATCTGGAACGCGCTTCAGAAATACATCCTAACAATCCGGATGCTGATATCAACCTGCGTTTTCTGATTGATGCAAAAACAAATTCGGGAGACACTTTAATGATGAAGATGATTATCAATCGTGCAGAAAATGCCATTCATACAATTCCGTCTTTGCGCGACAAATCTCTTTTATTACGTTCTATTTCCGATTATTACAAAACAACCGGCGATTTTGAAAAAGCTTTTTCGTTTAATGATGCTTATCTAAATTCTTATGAACAACTGATTGAGAATCATAAAAATGAAACGCTTTTAGAATTAGAAGCAAAATATCAAAGCGAAAAGATAAAAACTACATTGGCTAAAAAAGAAAAAGAGCAAACGTTATTATTAATAGGCGGAGGAATTTTATTGATGAGTACGATAGGTTTTTATTTTTTCCATAGAAAACGACTTCAATATAAAAACACCATTCAGCAACAGAAAATAAAAGAACTTACGCAGAAGAATAAGTTGCTGGCCATGGAAAGTATTATCGAAGGACAAGAGGCAGAACGTTTGCGAATTGCCCAAGATTTACACGACGGCCTTGGAGGATTATTGAGTAGTGTAAAAGCTCATTTTACAACTTTTAAAAATCAATTTGACAAAGATGAAAAATTAGATATAACTCAAAAAACATATCAGCTTATTGATGCATCTTGTATTGAAGTTCGTCGGATTTCGCATAATATGACTCCTCATTTTTTTAATCTCGTCGGGCTGGAAGGATATCTAGAAGATATTGCAGAACAGCTGAGTACCTCTGGGATTAACGCCACTGTTGACATTCATAATTTACCCGAATCAACCGATACTACAAAACGAATTACTATATTTAGGCTGATACAAGAAATTTTATCCAATATCAGAAAACATGCGGAAGCCAAAAACATTTTGATTCAATTGATTGGTTCTGAAAAAGAAATTCAATTGATTATTGAAGACGACGGATGCGGATTTGATTATGAAAAAGCATGTAAAAACAAAGGATTGGGATTGAAAAACATTAATAGCAGAGTTGATTTTCTCGAAGGTACCATCCAATGGGAAAGTATTATTAATGAAGGAACAACCATAACCATAAACATTCCTTTAAACCGATGAAAATAAAAGTATTTATTGTTGATGATCACAAAATGGTCATAGAAGGGCTTCAATTGTTATTAGACAATCACGATGAAATTGTTTTTACAGATTATGCAACTAGTGGCAAAGAAGCACTGGAGAAAATTTCCATTTCAAAGCCGGATGTAGTGTTGTTAGATGTCAACATGCCAAATATGAATGGTTTTGAAACGTGCAAAAAAATCCTTCAGTTGGATTCGGAAATTAAAGTTATTGCAATTTCAATGCATAAAGAAAGCAGTCTCATCAAATTGATGTTCGGCAATGGTGCCAAAGGTTACGTTCTTAAAAATGCAAGTCAGAAGGAGGTGATTAAAGCAATTAAAGCAGTTTATAACGGGAAAAAATATGTTGACGAAGAAGTAAACGAGATTTTGATTAACAGCCTTACCAAATCTGCAAAACAAAAAATTTCCAATTCATTTCCAAAGTTATCGCGAAGAGAAAAAGACGTTCTCAGACTCATTATGAATGAGAAAACCACACAAGAAATTGCAGAAAAGCTAAACATCAGTTTTGGAACGGTCGAAACCCACCGCCGAAATATGCTGATTAAAACCGGAGCGAGAAACACTGTCGGACTGGTTAAACTTGTTTTTGAGTATAACTTGTTGGATTGAATTATGTCAATTCATAATCGCTCTAAATTCGACATTTCGTTTTAATTGATTTCCAAAATCGTCCATTACAAGCAGCGTGTATTTTCCGGGATTTGGCGAGAGGCTCAGTTCGTGAAAATCTTTTGTCGTTCCGATATACGCTTCATCCAAATACCAATAAACATTTGTATCCGGCTGTCGGTGTGCGAGTTTGAGAATAATTTCATTTCTAAATTCGTCAAAATTCACAGGAATGATTACAATTTCATTTTCTTTTGGAAAAATAAAATCCATTAATTTTTCGCGTTCGCTGAAACATCCGGGCAAAAATGTTGGTAAAACCTTGTATTCGGGATGTTGTCCGGCGTAATAATATTCCATCATCGGCGGAAGCACAAACCAGTTTTTATGTTTCATATCCGGAATCGGATAACAAGAAGAATTCACTCGAAATTGTTCGGTTTTATCTAAGACAATTGGAAAATGATACATACAGGTTGCCGTTTGTTCTCCTGATTTTGGAATCCACTGCATCTCGGATTTTTCACAATAGATGCCACTCAAAAAACCGCTTTTTGTACAAACAGAAACTTCTTTTAATTCATCAAAAGGCGGTGTAAACCAATCTGAATTAGGCAATATTTTTAAAACATCAAAAAGCACAGGCGCAGCTGCGAGAATGCCCGTAAGTCCCGGCCTTCCCTCTCCGGTTGCATTTCCTGCCCAAACGCCGATGGCATATTTTGGAGTTACGCCCACAGCCCAAGCATCTTTAAATCCGTAGCTTGTTCCGGTTTTCCAAGCAATTGGCCGGCTGTCACTGAAAAACTGCCAGCTCTCTTCTCCTTCCGGTCTGTTTACATTTTTCATCGCTTCCAGCGTTGTATAAACGGCACCTGCATCCCAAATTGGAGGTCTCGCCTGAGTTTTGCCAAAATGTGCTTCTTTATTTTTGATGTAAATCGGTTCTGCAAATTCCAGTTCCCGATATTCGGAAGCGGATTTTTGAATAAAATTTACCGTTCCCGCCAATCCTGCATAAGCTTTTGTGATGTCCCACAAACTGCTTTCCGCACCGCCCAAAATAAATGACAACCCATAATAATCTGCCGGTTTGTTGATTCCTTTTTGATTGGTTTTACTCAACGCATTGTAAAAACGCTGAATTCCATAACTGCGCAACATCCGTACTGCCGGAATGTTTAGAGACCGGGAAAGTGCTGTACTCGCAGGAACAGCTCCTTGAAAACTTTTTGTGAAATTTTCAGGCACATAACCGTTGATTGAAGTGGGAACATCACTGACCAAAGTATTTGGAAGTAGTTCTCCGGAATGCAAAACAGATGCAAACAAAAAAGGTTTCAGAATACTTCCCGTACTTCTGGAACTCTGAATGATATCTACATAATTTTTATATTTTTCCGTAGTTGGAGAATTGCCTACATAAGCCAAAACTTCACGATTTTCAATGTCCAAGACCACAACTGCAAGGTTGTGGATGTGATTTTGCCGCAATTGAAAATAATGTTCGCCAACAATTTTATTTACTTGATTTTGCAATTGATAATCAAGGGTTGTAACTACTTTTTTTCCGGGATTTTCACTTCTTATTTTCTCCGTAAAATGAGGTGCATAATTCGGTAAAGGTTGCGGTTTGTCGGGTAAATTTTCTGCTCTTGAAAGTTCATAGGTAATTTCATCGATAATACCTTTTTGGAAAAGTTTAAAGAGCAATTTATCGCGTTTTTCTTTTAAAACAGCTTCATTTTTTCCGGGAAATATTAACGATGGAGCATTCGGAAGTACTGCCAATGCGGCGGCCTGTCCCCAAGTTAATTCTGATGAAGGTATCCCAAAATATCGCCAAGAAGCTGTTTCCAACCCGACGACATTTCCACCAAAAGGCGCGTGAGTAGCATATAAATTGAGAATTGATTTTTTGCTGAGACTTGCTTCTAAACGCGTTGCCTGAATCACTTCGACAAATTTTTCAAGATAATTGCGTTTTTTGTCTTTTCGGGAAAGTCGGATAACTTGTTGTGTAATCGTACTGGCACCACGACGAGGAAATCCTTTGATATTATTTACAAATGCTTTGGATATGGAAACCGGATTAAACCCCGGATGTGAATAAAAATATTCGTCTTCAAAAAGTAAAATGCACTTTTCAAAACGATAAGGTACGGAATCCATTTGCGGAAATCTCCATTGTTCATCTTGGGCAATCCGTGCGCCTAATAATTCTCCCGAACGACTGCTTACTACCGTTGATACAGGCGAATCGAAAAGAGGAAAAGACAGAGAAAAATACCAAGCTGCAAACAAAATCGATACAACTGCAATTTTGATTTTATGACTTTTGATGTAGTTGCCAATTTTTTGTGTCAACATCGTTTTTTTGTACTTATTTCACTACTTCTACCCACCGTCCTTTATTTCGTGCAAAATATGAACGATCATACATGCCTTCTGCTTGCGTTCCCGGCAGATAATATTTCCCTAAATAAGAAGCGTTTAATTTGACTTTAAAACTTCGTTTTTCTTTTGCTTTTAAATCGAAGAAGAAATTGACACGGTCATCTCGAATGTCCGTAAAACGAGCTTGTCCGGTAGTTCCTCCTCCGTGTTCGGTAAAGGAAGTGTTTACTATTTCCCAACCGCTTGGGAAAATTTGAGTTAATGCAAGATTTTTAACCTCGTTTCGGCTGGTATTTTCAACAGAAATTACTGCGATTATTTCAGTTCCTTGTTTTAGTATGTCGCTATTTACGGGTGCATCTGATTCATCTACAAAAATGGTTTTGACCATTAAATTGTTCTGTTCGGTTAATTCTTCGCCCACGGGAAGTTTTCCTTTTTGAACCAATGAAACGTAAACCAAGTTGTTTTGCTCATTTTGGATTTCCACTGTATTATTACCCATTGCAAAAGATAATTCTTTGGTCGCCATCGCACGATTGGTTTTTACTTCCTGAGTTTTTCCGTTTTGAATTGTTTTCAAGTGTATCGATTTTCCACCGTTTTCAGTTATCATTTTAGACATTGCCAACAGCGCATAAGCCGTTTCCTGAGTACTGAGCCAACGATCTGAAGACAACTCTTTAGCAATGGATTCCGCCAATTCATAATAACCGTTTTTGTTTAGCATTACCATTGTTTCAAGTGCCATTGTTTTGTTTCTAAAAGGTGAACCGTAGGAATAAACATCTTCTCTGTTCGGAATAAAATCAATGTGAGCATTTTGAATTAACTGATTTGCTACATCTGATTTTCCTATCAAAGCATAAGCAGCAGCAAGTCGCCAACGAGCATCGTTACTCATGTCTTTGCTTTCTCTTAAGCGATTCATAACCGCCAACTCCGGATTTCCCGACAATGCTAACGTATATAAACGATAAGCTTGAATAAATGTTGAATTGTAAACTCTGTCACTATTTCGCCATTGTCTTGCTTTTTGTTGTTGATACGATATCCAATTGTTTAAAAATCCTACCGGCAAGGCATATCCTTTTTGTCGAGCTTCCAACATAAAATGTCCGGCGTAATTGGTACTCCAATCATCGGCTGTATTTTCACCCGGCCAATAGGACAGCCCGCCGTTTCTCAATTGATAATGATGCATTCTGCCGATTACTGCTTCCACATTTTCTTGAATTTTTTGTTTTTGATTCGATGAAATGTCAAAAATATCAGACAGGTAAAGTTGCGGAAATCCGATGGAAGTAATTTGCTCCAAACATCCATAAGGATACTGAATTAAAAATTCCATTCTTCCCGAAAAATTCATTGGAGGCAACGTTGAAAATTCTATAAGCGCTTCGTTTGTTCCTCCTACTCCAAATGGCGTAAACGCAATCTGTTTATTTGCATCCGGTTGAAGTTCATAATTTGTTATTTTGGTGACAACCGGATTGGGATTTAAAACATCAATCTCCACATAAGTTGTTGCGGTTTCTCCATTTGCGTTTGCGACAACTTCAACCGTTTGCACCAAATCCGATGGCAATACTTCAAATTCAAAATTTACTATTTGCTCACCGACTTCATTAAAACTGATTGTTTGATTTGTCTGTTGCAAAGGTTTCAATCCGGAAGATGTCTTCACAGAAACATTCACCGATTTTAATGCACTTTCCATTGCAAATACCGTAACCGGAAGCGTCACTTTTTCGCCGGGAGAAAGTTTTCGAGGTAAAGATGCCAATACCATTAACGGTTTCTTTACTTGAACAGTTTTATCTGTACTTCCATACGCCTGATTGGCAGCATCACCGCCCACAACCATTGCTCTGACCGAGCCTACATAATTTGAAATTAATATTTCGTGTTGTGCAGTATTTCCTGCTTTTAAAGAAAATGGACCCAGAAATTTCACAACGGGTTTAAAACGTTCGGCTTTTCTGTTTTTTGCTGCTATGGCATCGTCTCCTCCTCCAATGGTATAAATATTTTCAACAGTTCCGGAATAAGCGCCGATTACGAAATCGTACATGTCAAAAGTTTTTACGCCAAGTGCTTCTTTTCCGTAAAACTCATCGTGAATCGTAGGTGTTTTGAAGCGGGTCAGGTCTAATAATCCTTCATCAACGATGGCGAGCGTGTAGGTCATCGGCAATCCTTTTTCTTCTGAAACTTTTACAGTAAATTTTTCATCGGGTTTTACAGATTTCGGCAACTCGATTTTTGGTGTCAAATGCGTGTTTTTATTTTCGACAGTAATAGGAACAACTCCATAAAGCCGCATCGGAAGATTGTTTTTAACTTGATGATGAGGTTGCAACAAAGAAATGGAAACATACACATTCGGACTCATTTTTTCGGTAATGTCAAATGAAGTATTGGTAATTCCTTTGGTGGTTTCAATCCACTTTGAATAAACAACTTCGGTTCCGTTTTCCACACTTAACAAAGCAGTGCCTTCACTACCCGAAGGAAATGTAATTTGCACTTTTTCACCTACTTCATAACTATCCTTATCGGATGAAAAATACAGCATTTTTGCACTTTCCGCATTCATATCCGATGGACGTTCCCACCAATTGTTATAAAAATAAACTACTGTTCCCGTGGCATGACCGGAATTTAAATCCGTTATGCGAATCAAATAACGTCCCGAATCATTATTTGGAACGTTGAGTGTGAAATTGCCTTTGCCTTGTGCATTTGTTTCAATTTCAAAATGTTGCATCGGGCGATGTACGGAAGAGGCTTCGTATTGCGATAAATTGTCCTCTCCTCGATTCCACCACCATTGCCACTCTATGCGATAAAGTTTAACTTCCAATTTGCGGTTTCCTGCATTTTTACCTTTTATATCTGTGCTAACCACTTCAAAAGTCGTGTTTTTATCCGTATTGTAAGATTGATACTCATTTTTAGGCGGCGCTTTCAATCCGACGAAATGGCTAAACGGCGCTAAATCTTTTGTGATGACATCCATAGAAAAATCACCTCCGCCTTCATAGACTTTAGTTAAAAAAGATGCGCGCAACATTCCCGGTGCATTTTTTCCGAGATTGATTTTTTTGGTAAATGTTGTGACGCCATCCGCAGAAAGGGTGCTTTCTACAACATTCATCTCGGTTTCGTCAAATTTTCGTGTCGGATCGGTAAAAATATAATTTGGATGTTGTGAAAACCCGGCGGAAGAAGTTCGAATGGTTGCGGTGGCATCCATTTTAAGATTTCGGGCAGGTGCTCCTTGTAACCACGAAGCTTTTACGACTCCTGTTATTGGTTTTTGCGCATCTAAGATTTCTTCATCAAAGTCCATCATTACTTTTAGACGATTGGGTTTAATCGAAGCGAGACGAATGGTTTTTGAAAATTGTGCGCCACCCACATTTACCGTTGCTTCCCAATTTCCATTAGGTGCAAAGTCGTCGGTAGTTATTGGAAAATAGAAAAAGTGTTCTTGAGCTACATCGCTTTTTTCTTCTGTATGACGAATAAAATTCTGAACCAATTTTCCGCGCGCATCTGTTAATGACATCGTAATCGGATGTCCTTTTGGCAAAGGATTGGCTGCATCGTTTAGAACGAAAGTAAGATGAATGCTGTCTCCGGGACGATACACGCCTCTTTCCGTATAAAGAAACCCTTTCAATCCGCGCTGCAATTCTTTTCCGGAAATGTCAAAATTACTCATCGACAAGGCATTTCCGTCTTCAAGTTTTACGTAAGAATAATTCTCTCTTTTTTTGGCTACTGCAAAAGCTGCTTGGTTTTTAATTTTCACAACCGCTTTTCCGTTGTTATCAGTTGAGACGGTTTGAATTTTATTTTTCTGATAATTATATAAACTTATTTCCACTCCTGATTCCGGAGTGGTTGAAAGCAAATTGCTTGCATAAAAATGATAAGTACCGTTGGTTCCCTTTTTTACTATCATTCCCAAATTGGAACCTAAAACATTGGCGGTTACAAATCGGTTTTCATTGTAATAAGCAGGATGACAAGGGTTGTCACGTTGTTGCCAATTGTAATTGTATCTTCTCCAACTGTATGTTTGATTGTTCCAATACGCTTCTTCACGAACTTCTTCGTCTGTAATTAAATCCAAGTCGTCATAATAATAGGATGGATAATCATCATCGGAAAAAGTGGAGTTTTCACATTCATACCGAATGTATTCCGGTTTAAAACTCAATTCTACCTGATAAATAGCGCCGGGAGAAGCTTTAAAATACTGAGATAAGTCTATTGCATAAGCACGCCAATTTTCACTCAGCACAAGCTCCTGATTGCCCAAATCGATGGTTTGTTTTGCGATACGTCTTCCAACGCGCCGAATGTCATAAACATTGTTATCATTTAAATTATATCCTTGGAGAAATTGCAATACGTTTTGCTCATAAATCTCAATAATTCTCACATCTATTTTTGAAAGATTGACAGCTTCAAAATACAGAGGAGTTTGATGAGAATCGGGTAAAATCACGCCTTTTGAAAGCATTCTCACTTCCGGTTTGAGTTGTTCAAAAGATACTGTTTGACGGAAGTCTTCTTCCAGTCGATATCCGTACATATCTTTAATTCCATTAAACACAGTTACTTCCACATAACCTTCCAATCTGTTTTGCGGATAAACATTTAAAACATTTCCTTCTACTTCATAACGAACATCGTGCATGTCGCCCATACTTACCAATCCCGAAAAGTCTTGCCCATCTTCTAACGGATTGGAAAAATTGATTTTCAACATTCTTTGCGGTGAGGCAGTTGTAGTCATTTTCACAACTGTCATTTTTGGTTTTTGAGGAATGCTGTAGGTAAATCCGCCATCATTTTTAATATTCAGTGCTTTTCCTTTCCATCCGATATAAATTTCCGTGTTGTCATCGGCGCGTGAAATATTGTCAACGACCATATTAAATACATTTCCATCGGGTAAATTCTCCGACCAGCGAATCGGAAGATTTTCCCCATTTTGTGTGACATAAATTATTTCTTGAGCTTTTTCCAATGAAATTACATCCGAGGCCGTTAATTGAAGTTCTAAATAGTATAATTCATCTGAAGAAGACTGAAGATTTCCGGCGGATACTGTAAAATTGGGAGCAATTGTTTTAAAACTGAATGTAAAAGTTTTGAAATCTTTCGGTTGATTGGGATAGATTTTATCAAGCCTAACTTTGACAAAATATTCTGTATCGCGTTTTAATGGTTCGTTCGGTTGAAAAATCAATTCATTGTCGTTTGTTAATTTTAAAACGCCGGCTGTCTTTGGTGAAATTTCTAATAAATCATTGTTTATTTCCCCTTGATTATCCAATGGTTTTACCAATCCTACCCGGATGTCGGTCATAATGGACTTCACTCCGTAAGTAGTGTGGGAAATATATTCTTTAAACAAAAATATACTGTCAGTTTTTGATGTAGCACTTTGTTCCTTACAAGCTGATACGACGATGCTTGTAAGCAAAATAAAAAGTATAAAACGAGAAGATTTCATAAAATGGAAAGGTCATTAAAAATAAACAAAAGGGAAAACCAGTATGGAGATATTTTGTATAAAAATAGTACTATAAAATTAATATTTACCGATAATTTAATTCAATTTATTCTTCATTCTCAAAGAGTCCGACTGTCAATTCTCCTTTATCATTCATTGCTGCACGATACATTCCCGGAGTGTTAAATTCCATCACGATATTTCCGCTTTTATCAATGCCAATAACCCCGCCGTCTCCTTCCATTTTCGGGAGTTTGTTGTGGATTACCTCATCTGTTGCTTCCTTTAGGGAAAGCCCTTTGTATTTCATCAAAGCGGAAATATCATAAGCAACCACGGAGCGGATAAACTTTTCTCCCCATCCTGTAGCGGAAATGCCACAAGTATTATTATTGGCATAAGTTCCCGCACCAATAATTGGTGAATCTCCAATTCTGTTCCATCGTTTGTTGGTCATTCCTCCTGTAGAAGTTCCGGCGGCAATATTTCCGTGTTTGTCCAATGCAACGCATCCTACCGTTCCGTATTTATAATTGTTGTTTTCCGGCGTTTCAGAAAAAGCCGTCTTATTTTGATGGATTATCCGTTGCAGTCTGTCATAATTTTCTTGTGTAAAAAAATATGAAGTATCTGTCATTTCATATCCGTTTTCACGAGCAAATTCCTCGGCTCCGTTTCCGTATAGCATCACGTGGGGACTTTTTTCCATCACATCGCGGGCGAGGTTTATCGGATTTTTTATTCTCCGAACACCGGCTACTGCACCGGCGTTTAAGTTTTTACCTTCCATAATAGAAGCATCGAGTTCGTTTCGTCCTTCGTGGGTAAAAACCGCGCCTTTTCCTGCATTAAACAAAGGCGAATCTTCTAAAATATTGATGGTGGCAGCAACGGCATCTAACGCATTGCCTCCGTCAGCCAAAATTTGATGACCGGCTGTGACAGCTTCTGTAAGTTTTTGTTCATAAGCGGTTTGCAGAGAATCACTCATGTTTTCTTTGGTTATCGTTCCTGCTCCACCGTGTAGGACAATCGCAAATTCATTTTGAATTTTATTGGTGGAAATATCTTCAATTTTCGTGTTGGGTTTATTCTCACAAGAGAAAAACAAAACAGAAATTATCAATAGTAATGTTCTCACAATTTTATCATTTTGAGTACAAGATAAGAGATTAAAACCAAATTAAGAATAAAGGTTTTGAAGGATTCTTCATTTAAACAGTCTTGATGTTCTATTTTTCTTTTAAATTTACGTGTTTAAAATTTATGATTATGGCTATTCAAAAACCTTTTAACCTATTGAAATGGGTGGATGATAACAGAGATAAACTAAAACCTCCTGTTGGAAATAAAAATATGTATGTGGAATCTGACGATTATATCGTGATGATTGTCGCCGGTCCAAATGCACGGAAAGATTATCATTACAACGAAACTGAAGAACTTTTTTATCAGTTGGAAGGGAATATCGAAGTTGCCATTCAGGAAAACGGAGAAAAAAAAGTAATGCAATTAGGTCCGGGCGATATGTATTTGCATCCAGCAAAAGTGCCACATTCTCCCAGTCGCAGTGCAGGTTCAATTGGTCTTGTTATTGAACGAAAACGCATCGACCTCAATGGAAAAGACGGTTTGTTGTGGTTTTGTGATAACTGCAACAACAAGCTCTACGAAGTTTATTTTCCTTTGGATGATATAGAGAAAGATTTTTTAAAGCATTTTAATCATTTTTACAACAGCAAAGAATTGCGGACATGCAAAAAATGTGGAACAGTAATGGAAACTGACGAACGTTTTGTAAGTAAAGATTAAATTTATTTTTATTCAAAAAACATTGAAAATACCCTAAATCGGGTATTTTTTTTATTTAAACCGTATTTTAATTTTGGATTCATTAACCATTAAAACCATTTAATATGAAATCCAAAATTATCTTAATCATTCTCGTTGTTTTTTCGTTCGCATCCTGTAAAACAGTAAAATCAGGATCGTCAAAAACGTTGGATATTTCGGGAGCGGGAATCATTCATTTGCCCGTAATCGCCGAGCTTGACGTAAGTTCTACAAAAGCTTCTTTCACTCAAATTTTTTCAAATTCTTCTGCCGGCGCTAATGCCAAAAACGAAGTAATTCGCTCGTTATTAAAACAATACAATTCTGATGTTTTAATCGAACCGGTTTTTGAATCCATTACGCAGGGAACAAAAACAACTTTGACCGTTTCCGGTTATCCTGCGACTTATAAAAATATGAGAACTATTAAAGAAGAAGATTTAGAACTTATCGAAATCCATCCGACATTTATTTATAAGTCCGAAGAAAACGTTTCAACTACCGAAACGAAAGGGAAAAAGAACAGTAAATAATCAAAACAAGAAACCCCCGAGAATTTAGTAGGATATATCGGGGGTTGTTTTTATGGAGTCAGTCGTATAAAACTAAAAATCAATATCTCGTAATAGCTCCAAAACCATTGAATTTTTGAAGTTCTCCTTTGGGAAGAAAAATCACATCGCCTCCAAAATCCATATTCATTTCAATCATTTCATCGTAAATATCGTCAATGACCTCTGTTTCGTTTCTACGGTCATCGCTTACATATTGAATCTCGTTGTTTTCAGTGAGAATTGCCGGCTGGAATAATCCTTGTTCCACAAAGATTGTCTGGATTCTTCCTTCTTGAATTGCTTTCCAAATCTCGTTGGTATCACTTAAAAATTTATTCTCAGTAACAGCTTTTCTCAATTCCTCTTTTCGTTCATTGTTTCTTTTTATGATATATCCTCGCATTATTTCCCAAGATTCTTCCACAATTTTATGAATGGGTGAATTGATCATATTTTTATTTAACTGAACCGGAAGAATGGTTTCTTTCCTATCAACAACTTTTATGTATTGGTTGAAGTTTTCTTCCAATCCGCAAATAAAAACCGGAAGTGGATTTTCTTTCAACACTTCATTTACTTTTTTGTCTGTCCGATTAAAATATTCTAACAAGATATTGGTTTGTTTTGATCCCACAGATTGAGAAGTTCTGTCCACCACAAAATTGTTTTTATAAGGAAAATCTCCTGAAACTTCGCGAACCGACTTATTACTCGAAGCTTCAATAAGTCTTGTATTGTCCTGACTAAGCACTAAAATATAATATTGAACTTCCTTGTGTAAAGCTCTGATTAAGTCTCTCGTAGCAAAAGTTTCATCGATTACGACTCTGTCATTTACTTTTATGGGCAGTCGCATGATTTCGGCAACATCATCATTAACGAATAAAATTAAACTTTCAATATTTTGGCTGTGATCGATATTATCTGCCAATTCCTGAACACGAGATAAAAGTTTGTCGGCTTCTCTTTTGCTTACATCGTTGTAAAGACGGGTTTCGACTTCTTTAATAAGGTTTTTTAATCGCAAACCGTCATTTAAATAATCAGGTTTTGTGCGATGTGAAGTCATAATGATAGTAATACAATTATTGGCTCGAATGCTTTGAAGATCTCTGATTTTTTTGTTCATATTATAGCGTTTTATAAATTATTAATACATTTTAAAAATAAATGAAGTTGAAAACACAATTCGTTTTAAAAATGGAAAGTTAAACTATTATTTTATAATAGAAACTGATTTTTAGCAGTTAACTCATAAATCGTATTAAACAATTTCTTATTTTTTTGTTAATTCAAGAAAAAATAAAATCAGTAATTAACGTTCTTTATCTTTTAGAACCGGAAACTTTGCAGGTGTGAATAATAAAATTATTAAAGTAACGATTCCGGAGATAGCCAATCCTAAATAAACTTGGTGTGTAGCATCAAAAAATACTTGTCGGAGGTAAAAATGCACTTCAGATGATGCGTTATTCGCTTGCAGTACATCCACTACTTTATTTACACTTGGCAATTCAGATTGGAGTTTTTGGGGTGCACTGTGAATTTTTTCATAAATCACAGAATTAAAAATGGCTGCAAAAATGGCTGCTCCCAAACTTTGTCCGAAATATCTTGAAAACATGCTGGTTCCGGTTACGGTTCCTCGTTGATGCCAAGGAACTGTTGCTTGAATACCGACAATCAGCGGCGTGGTAATTAATCCAAAACCTGCGCCCAAAGTCATTTGAACCAAGATTAAAGTCCAAACCGGTCCGGGGAACGGCATCGATAAAAAGATAAGAGCACCAAGAATAACAATAGAAATTCCTACCAATGCAGTATTTCGAAATCCCACTCTTAAATACAATCTTCCGGACAATCCTGATGACAACGGCCAGGTAATGCTCATGCTTGCCAGAATAAATCCGGCAGCCATAGCTCCCAAACCTGTTACGGATTGTGCAAAAACAGGCAAATACATACTCGGCCCCATAGTAGCTATTCCCATTCCAATGGTGGCGAGATTGGCACCGACAATTACCTTTTTTTTCCATACCCAACCGGGCAAAATAGGTTCGATGGCATTTTTTTCAATTCTTATTGTAATTAAAATCAATATTATTCCAACAGTTATAATTACCGCAGTTTGCCAAGAAAACCAATCCCAAGATTGTCCACCTTGAAGCAATCCAAACATCAAAACACTTCCGGTAATTAACATTGCAATTGCTCCTGCCCAATCGACTTTATGGCTTTTGAGAGTCACGTTTTCATGAAGATATTTTGATATTAAAAAGATAGCTGCCAAACCCAATGGAATATTGATAAAAAAAATCCATCTCCACGAAATGTAGTCTGCAAAAAAACCACCAATGGCGGGTCCTAAGATTGCAGAAACGCCCCACACACTAGAGAGCCACCCTTGAATTTTGGCGCGTTCCCGAATGGTATAAATATCGCCGGCAATGGTGTTTACCGTTGCCATAATTGCTCCGGCACCGATTGCCTGAATGCCGCGGAAAGCTATGAGTGAAACCATATCCCAGGCTGCTCCGCAAGTGGCTGAACCAATGAGAAAAATGATGACTCCAAATATTAAAATCGGTTTTCTGCCGTAAATATCAGCGAGTTTTCCGTAAACAGGAATTGTGATTGTTTGAATAAGCAGATATATGGAAAACAACCAACTAAACAAAGAAAATCCACCCAAATCACCGACAATTTGAGGAATGGCTGTTGCTACAATCGTATTGTCCATGGCAGCCAAACTCATCGTCAACATCAAAGCAATCAGAACCAAATCCTTACGCATTCTTTGAGCCGGCTTCTCGACGGAATCTTTTTCTTGCACTTTTTTATGCAAATATAATCAAAGTAATACCCTTAATTTATTAGTCGTGTTTGACTTAGACGTTAGACTGCTACGCTTTTAGAGGTAAGACATTAGAATCATCTATAACGCAATGATAATCAACACCCTTCTTGAAATCTGTTTGATAAAAAAACCTTCCGAATTATTTAATCCGGAAGGTTTGCTTTGTTATTCTTTGAAAATAATTATTCTGCGATTGTCAGCTCATCGATGATGTGCGTTGCGCCGGCAAATTTATCGATTATAAACAACACATATCGGATATCCACATTAATGGCACGTTGCAACTCTGAATCAAAAATCACGTCTCCTGCCATCGCTTCGATATTTCCGTCGAATGCAATTCCGATAAGTTCTCCTTTTCCATTCAATACAGGCGATCCTGAATTTCCTCCCGTAATGTCGTGATCCGTTAAAAAATTAACGGGTAAATAACCGTTTTTATCGGCATAACGACCAAAATCTTTTTCGTTGTAAAGATTTATCAGTTTTTGGGGAATGTCAAATTCATCATCGCCGGGTTGATATTTTGCAATTGTCCCTTTTAAAGTTGTATAATAATTTATCTCGGCATCGTTGTTTCCTTTATCAGGAAGCGGACGGATTTTGCCGTAAGTCAATCTTAAAGTGCTGTTTGCATCGGGATAATGTTTTTCATTGGGATTTTGATCTCGCATTCCTTGAATCATCATCCTGTATGCTTTCTGAAAATTGTCGTCCCACTCCTTTTCTTCATCAGATTTCATTCTGTAGCGGTTTAATAAATCGGTGGACAATGCAAACAATTCATCTGAATTTAATTTTTCTGCATCAGGATTTTTAATAAATTCTTCAATTTTTTCTCTTGAACTGAAAATACTCGATCTCGTAATGTTATCCATATAACGCAACCATTCTTCTTTGCTATTTCCACTTTGTTCAGCAAATTCAGCAACCTTAGGTGCAGGATTTTGTGCTTTTTGGGAATATAATGCCAATTGTTCAGCAAGCAATTCGATTTCCAAAGGCAGATACATTCCTTTAAAGAAATCGTCTAAAGCTTCTTCAATTTTTGGAAGCAACTCGTTTCTTTTTGCATCATTTTGTTCTGCATAATATTGCAACGCATTCCCCATACGATAAGGCCAAACAGCCAACTGACTTCGAAGTAATATTGACATGTAATTGTTGTGTCTGCTTATTTCATTTGTGTTTTTATAATAGTCGTTAATAACGGGCATTACATTTTCATACTTTTTATTGTTCTTTTTAGAAGCCCATTTTTGAAAATTCTGTTCCGATGCTCTTTTGCTTTCTGCAGTTCTATGAAGTTTTAAGGCTTCAATCATTCCTTGACGGTTTTTCCAATAGTTGGCAATTCGTGCATAAGCGGATGCGTAATCCAATCTGATTTGCTGGCTTTTGTTCATATGCCTTTCCATCACGTCCATTGCGACTCTCGATGCCTCAACCCACGCCGGATAGGCATAATTTACGTTTTGTTCGATTCCTCCCGAAGGCATCCAACGATTGGTTCGTCCGGGATAACCTAAAATCATTGCGAAATCATTTTCTTCAAAACCTTTTAAACTGGTTGTCAAATGATATTTTGGTTGCATTGGAATGTTGTCTTCCGAATATTCCGCCGGATTTCCGTCTTTGTCGGTATAAACGCGAAACAGTGCAAAATCTCCGGTATGTCTCGGCCATTCCCAGTTATCTGTATCACCTCCAAATTTCCCGATGCTGTTAGGTGGCGTTCCTACCAAACGGACATCAGGAAAATCTTGGTAAACAAAATAATAGTATTCATTGCCGCTGTAAAAAGGTCGAACAGAAACCGTGTATTTTCCGCCTTCGTTATTTTCTTGTTCAATTTTTGCAATTTCCCGATTGATGACAGCTTCACGGTCTGCTTCTGACATCTCATCATTTACCAATGAAAGAATTCGTTGGGATACGTCATCCATTCTGATAAAAAAGCGCACTGAAAGATTTTTAGGTTTTAATTCCTCTTGGTGATTTGCTGCCCAAAAACCATTTGTCAAATGATCATTTTCTTCAGTAGAAAGTTCAGCAATTTGACCATATCCGCAGTGATGATTTGTAAGCACCAAACCGTTTTTTGATATGATTTCCGCTGTACATCCACCTCCAAATTGAACAATGGCATCTTTTAGACTTGAATTGTTTATGCTGTAAATTTCTTCAGCAGTAAGTTGAAGTCCCATTTTTTCCATATCTCTTTGGTTCAACCGTTGGATATGCATCAAAAACCACATTCCTTCATTGGCATGGATCGGAATCACAAGTACAATGAGAAGAAATGAAATAATTAGCTTTTTCATTTATATGTTTTTTACAAAATTAAACTTGATATAAATACGCTTCCCGTATTTAAAATTATCGAGCGGTAAATATAAGAGGATTCCCGTATTCTTCAATATGATGTGCCGTCAAAAAAACAAAATCCGACGAATCTTTTAAAACAACTATTCTATCACATGTCGCGAATAGTTTCGCCATCTATCCAAACAGTTTTCAATATCATCAGGAAGCGGACTTTCAAAACGCATAAACTCGCCTGAAACGGGATGTACAAATCCTAAAGTGCGCGCGTGTAATGCTTGTCTTGGAAGGACTTTAAAACAATTTTCAACAAACTGTTTGTATTTTGTGAAAGTAGTTCCTTTTAAAATTTTGTCGCCGCCATAGCGTTCATCATTAAAAAGTGTGTGCCCGATGTGCTTCATATGCACTCTAATCTGATGCGTCCTGCCGGTTTCCAATCTGCATGAAACCAAAGTGACATATCCCAATCTTTCTAAAACTTTATATCGGGTGACCGCAGGTTTCCCTTGTTCATTTTCATCATTTTCAAAAACAGTATTTTGCAACCGATTTTTTGGATGACGTCCAATATTTCCTTCAATTATGCCTTCATCATTTTCTACATTTCCCCATACCAACGCTACATATTCCCGTTCTGTGCTTTTATTGAAAAATTGTTTTGCAAGATCCGTCATGGCATTTTCTGTTTTTGCAATTACTAAAAGACCGCTGGTATCTTTATCAATCCGATGTACCAATCCGGGACGGTTACTGCTGTTATTGGGAAGGTTTTCAAAATGATAGGTCAGTGCGTTAATTAAAGTACCACTGTAATTTCCATGTCCGGGATGCACCACCATTCCCGCTGGTTTGTTAACCACTACGATGGCATCATCTTCAAATACAATATCGAGAGGAATGTTTTCAGGAACCAACAAATATTCATACGGCGGATGCTCAAAAAGTACGGTGACGATGTCTCCTCCTTTTACCTTATAATTTGACTTTACAGGTTTGTCATTTACAAAAATATTTCCGGCAGTTGCAGCTTTTTGAATCTTATTGCGGGTTGCATTCTGAACTAAATTCATCAGGTATTTATCCACGCGAAGTGGATTTTGTCCTTTATCTGCTTTAAAACGATAATGCTCAAACAAGTCATCGTTTCCGTCTTCTTCACTATTTTCTTTAGAATTCATTGTGGTATTCTTCTCGTGGTTCTTCATTTTCTTCCCCTTCATTTTCTGAATCTGAATCAGTCGAAAACATACGGTTTAAGGATTGATCGCCGACAACCAAATCAATCACGGAGGTTTTAGAAATTTCAGTGCCGGGTTCTAATAATTCTCCGCGATATCTCATTTCCAAAACATTATCGCTAATATCGGGTTCATAGGTGATGTTTCCGATTTCAAATCCCATTCCCTTTAAAGTAGGTTCTGCTTGTCGGAGCGTTCTCCCCACAACATTTGGAACTTCAACATCGTAATAACCGGAGGGATTTAAAGTAAGGTATAGTTTTCTGTTTTCCTTGACATATTTGCCGGCGGGCGGAATTTGCTCAATGACTGAATACCGAGGAAACTCAGGATTGTAATTAGCAGAATCTAAAATTTCGTAACGCAAGTTCAGCTCTTCCAATTTTTTTTCAACTTTATCCAAGGTCATTGCTGATAAATTCGGTACTTCAATCTGTTGGTTGTGATTCGTTGTGATTCTCAGCCACCACATAATACCGAACACCAAAATAATAACGACCACAACAGCAAGTAACAATTGGATAAAAAAAGTACGCGTAGTCAGAAATTTAAAAAAATTCATACGGTTTGATTAAGGGTTACAAAAATATAAATTCCGAGGAATGAAAACTATCAATTTGGCTCATGCGTTGCAATAAGTTTATCTATAACTGATTTTATCTTGCTTTATTACCGACAAGATTATTACCTATCGCACAATTCAGACATTTATTTTTATCGCAATAGTTGTTTTTTAATTGCAACAGTGCCTGAGATTCAAGTGAATTTTCGGCCATCGGTCGGATGCTGTTAAATTTTGAAAGAATTGAATTTTCTTCAGCGGCAAGACTCGTTGCCAATTCAATTAATTGTTCTGAAATATCTTCACCATTTCTTTTTGCATAACTGAATTTGATGGGAATTACTGTATTTATCAACAAAAGATTGATGAATTTTTTGGTCAATTTCTTTTTGCGCTTGGCTGCGGGAACTCCGAAATTAAAGTGCGTAGTCCAATATTCCGTAGCTGCTACATCAAATAAATCATAAAAGACTTCTACCTCTTTTGTTTTAATCAAATCGGAAAAAACATTTTTTTGATCGGCGTATAAAACTGCAAGTTGCGATAATCTTATCGTCGGAAAATTTGGAGGTCTTAACCTAAAAAAATGTGGTTTGACAACTCCGGCATTTGTCAGATTGTATTTATGGCGGAGGTAATGATATTCTTCTTTTAGCTTAAGAAAATAAGCGTCTTCTTTTTCTTCGTCCAACAAGCCTGCCTGTCCTATCAACAAAGCCTCAAGCGTTTGGGAATTTGTGTTTTTTTGAATGACTTTAAAATCAAAAGACCGTGCGATACTTAAAAATGAAGGGGCGTTAATTTTGAGACCGAAATTTTTAAACAACATTCTAAAAAGCAATGCTTCCCAATGATTGTTTAACTCAGAAAGTTCTTTTGAAATAAGTTTTTCTCTGTCTTCCAGACGTTCAAAATACAGTCTTTCGAGCCAGTTTTTTATTAAGAATTCATCGACTTCAGGAAGTTCGTTTTCACAGTTTATCCAAGTTAGGCGACTGGTCATTAACTTTTTATAACGGTCAAGCAAATCTGAATCGACATAATTTGACACAACAAATGTAGGAATAACGGTTCCGTCGTTACGATACACTTCGGCATCATGTTGCCAAACCACGTGTAAAACTACATTGGTATAAGCGTCATCATTTTGATGATTATGGGCATACCAATCAGAAGATTTTAAATGGATTTCTACATTACCCGCCCAAAGTTGCCCGTCGATTGATAGTTTTGCATTGAAAAAATCAGGACCGGCATTGAGGTTATGCGTACCGGGATGATGAATTTGAACTTGTTCGCCATGGACGCATTTTAATTGCGTACGGGTCAATTTTTGAAATTTCCAAACATAATGTAACAAGTCTTCTTTCATCTTTCGGTTTCACAAATTCTTTTTTATGAAAGATTAAAGATAAAAAAAGTATCTTATGTTTTAAGGTTCTGTCTGATTTTCCGATGTTTTCTCTTTTTTTGCATCACGCTGATCTTCTGCTTCAACAAAAAGTATTCTGTTCCATTTTTCCAATCGCCGACTTAAAATGGTATATCGAATAAACCCGATAGATAAAAAAAGAATACAAATAAAAAGAGCCAAATAGCCCAACCAATGCGCTGCTCCTGATACATCAAATTGAATAACACCAATCCCTCCGATAAAAAGATACAAAGCTGACCGGATATAAGAAAGCAAAGTACGTTCGTTAGCGAGTTTGGTACGTTCCAATGCTAAAATTTCAGTAGTATTTTCAGGTACCGGAAGCGTTCTAAAAAATCTGAAAAGCTTTTTAGGCTCTTTCATATCACTTTATCTTGAATATTTAATAATTTTATTAGAAATAAAGAATGCTCTTAAACATAAAATCATAAGCTATAAACTCAAAAACACGCATAAACATCCGTTGATTTTTTGCAATGTTTTATCAACTTGTTATTCTTCTGTAAAACCTTGTTCTCGCATCCAATCATCGTTGAACATTTTACCGACATAGCGACTTCCATGATCGTGAAAAAGCACGACGACCACATCGTCTTTGGAAAAGTGTTCTTTGAGTTGCAAAACACCTTTCATCGCAGCTCCTGCAGAGTTTCCGAGGAAAAAACCTTCTTCTTTTGCAAGTTTTTGAGTGTAAATTGCGGCGTCTTTATCCGTAACTTTTGTAAAGCCGTCAATCACATCAAAATCGACATTTTCAGGCAAAATATCTTCTCCTATTCCTTCGGTTATGTATGGATAAATTTCATTTTCATCAAAAATTCCGGTTTCGTGGTATTTTTTAAAAACACTTCCATAAGTATCCACTCCCCAAACTTTCACATTCGGGTTCTTTTCTTTCAGATATTTTCCTACGCCACTAATGGTTCCGCCGGTACCGACTCCGACAATAAAATGTGTTACTTTTCCATCAGTTTGTTCCCAAATTTCCGGTCCGGTACTTTCGTAATGAGCTTGCGTGTTGCTTGGATTATCATATTGGTTTACATACCAACTATTGGGAATTTCCTGTGACAAACGCTTTGCGACTGAATAATAACTTTGCGGATCGTCAGGAGCTACTTCAGTTGGACAAATAACTACTTCCGAACCCATTGCTTTTAAAACATCTATTTTTTCTTTGCTTTGTTTGTCGCTGATTACGCAAATCATTTTATAACCTTTTACAATAGCCGCCAGCGCCAGTCCCATTCCGGTGTTTCCGGAAGTTCCCTCGATAATCGTACCGCCGGGTTTTAATCGTCCGTCGGCTTCGGCATCTTCTACCATCTTAACGGCCATACGGTCTTTTACGGAATTGCCGGGATTGAACGTTTCATATTTTGCTAAAACCAATGCCGGAATTTCGGCAGTGAGTTTATTGATTTTTACTAACGGTGTGTTACCGATTGTTTCAAGGATATTTTCTGCGTATTTCATAATATAAAATTGGATACAAAGATACAGACTTGCATTTTGAATATGAAATCTTAACCATGAAACCATTACGTTTTAGTATATGTTTATAGTATTATTTCATAACTTGTCCGTTTCAAACTCCAAGAATAAAATTTATGACTATTCATGATTTCAGCACAGAAAATTCGATTTTAAATCAATTTGTCAGTGAGATTCGCAATAAAGATTATCAAAAAAACCAGCTGTTGTTTCGAAATAACATAGCCCGTATCGGTGAAATTCTGAGTTACGAATTAAGCAAAATGCTGACTTACAAAATGACTTCCATTGCTACACCTTTAGGAATCAAAAAAATGAATGTGCTTGCCGATGAAATTGTATTGTGTTCTGTTATGCGCGCCGGAATAGCACTTCACCAAGGCATTTTAAATTATTTTGATTCAGTAGAAAATGCTTTTATTTCGGCTTATAGACTTCCTGCTACTAAAAATGGAGTTTTTGATGTGGAAGTTAAATATTTTGCATCCCCAATATTGGAAGGTAAAACGCTTATTTTGGCTGATCCAATGCTGGCTACAGGAAGAACTTTTGAGAATGTTTTATATGCACTCAAAAAACATGGCACTCCAAAACAAATTCATCTGGTTTCGGTAATCGGTGCAATTCCCGGAATTGAATTGATAAAAAATGTTTTTCCCGAAAACACCCATTTATGGATTGCTACTATTGATGAAAATCTAAATGAAAAAGGTTATATCGTTCCGGGTCTCGGAGATGCCGGTGATTTATGTTACGGTTTGCGGCTTTAATTAAAAAATCTTGGAAAAAACCGACCTGTTTTTTGTCGATACAAATCATAGTC
Source organism: uncultured Flavobacteriaceae bacterium (assembly GCA_964636665.1). Classification (GTDB taxonomy): domain Bacteria; phylum Bacteroidota; class Bacteroidia; order Flavobacteriales; family Flavobacteriaceae; genus JAAYLC01. The sequence continues at coordinate 26,079 of CAZWVT010000007.1, read as the reverse complement.
AGGAAACACCAACATCAATCTTTTCTCTTCATAAATACTTTTAAAATAGAATAACAAAAGTAAGATTGCACTTATCAGAAGTTTGTATCCGGAATCGGCGATTATTGAAAAACCTATAAATCCCATAAGAATTCCCGTATAAATTGGATGACGTATGTATTTGTAAATTCCGCTGACAATCAGTTTTGATTTTGGCAACGGACTTGGAAACGGCGAAAGGTTTACATTCAACTGTAAAACCGAACCAATAACAATAAACGCTCCTACTACCAATGAACCAACACCAATCCAAAACATAAATACCGGAAAATAAATCCGCCAAGCGTGGATGTCAAAACTGAAAAGGAAAAAAAGCGCTAATTGCAAGACAACGAAAAGAATGTCTTTGGATGTGATTATCATTTATTTCTTTTTCATTTTAATAAAGAGTTCATTTCCTGCACGTGGCGGAATCGAATTGTAGGCGGTTTCCATTATTTCAACATCAAATTTCTGTCCGAACAATTCTCGATATTCGTGTTCATTTCCTCCAAAAGGGGGGTGGTCATCGTTGAGTGAAATATTAAATAAAAGCCCGACTAATTTTCCGTCATCGGTTAAAAGTTCATGCATTCTATTCGCATAGTCCGTACGAAGTTCAGGATGCAACGCACAAAAAAAAGTTTGTTCCAAAATTAAATCAAATTGTGTTGCCAATGCGAAGAAATCTCCGTGAATTAAGTGATTTTCAGGAAAATCCGGAAGTCTTTTTCTTAGGTTTTGAAGTGGACGTATAGAAATATCAATTACATAAACATTTTTAAAACCGGAATTGTGCAAATATTCAGCTTCGTAAGAATTTCCTCCACCGGGAATTAATATTTTTAAATTCTTATCGTTAAGAGTATCAATATATTCTTTTAGTGGTCTGGAAACATATCCGATATCCCAACCTGTAAGTTTGGAATCGTATTTAGAAGTCCAAAAGTTTTCGTCAAGTTTCATTCACAATAAGTTTAGTATCATCTAATTTCAAAAGTACGCTTTTAGATAAAGATTTGCGATTGATTTTCCCAGATGAAGTTTTCCTCAATTTAAAACAATCCATTATATTTGCATCCGTTAAAAACGCACCTACCCGGGTGCTGGAATTGGTAGACAGGCATGGTTGAGGGCCATGTGTCCTTAGGGCGTGTGGGTTCAAGTCCCATCCCGGGTACGATTTTGATAGCAAGATTTTTCTATGGGGTAGAATGGAGTAAATACACTCAATCCAAAAATTTAAATAGTCTTAATTTTGCAGCACTTTATTGTGCTCTATTCTCTTTCCCACTAATTCTAATTTGCCTGTTCAAATATTCATCAAATGACAAAAAAAGGCAATCATTGCATCTTGCTTTAAATAGGAAGATGTAGAAAAATTAAGATCATAAAAGGCAGAAATATAACACTTCCGCCTTTTAGTTTTGAATTCAGTAAAGAATTTTCCGTCAAATTTTTATGGTTTACACAGCTGTATATCCACCATCGACCATCAACGTCGTTCCGTTGATAAAGGATGCATCATCACTAGCCAAGAAGAGTACCGCTTTTGCCACCTCAATAGGCTCGCCCAAACGTCCTTGTGGATGCAGATTGACCAATCCGTCTTTAACTTCTTGAGAAAGTGTATTGATTAACGGAGTTTTGATATATCCCGGTCCAACCGCATTGGCACGGATTCCGTTTTTTCCTTCTTCGGAAGCTACTTGCTGCGTCAATAGTTTAACGCCTCCTTTGGAAGCTGAGTATGCTGCCAATCCTTCTCTTGCAACAAATCCGTGAATGGATGCCATATTGACGATGACTCCTCCTCCACCTTGTTTTTTAAATTGATTAATTGCGTATTTGTTGCTCAAATAAACTCCGGTAAGGTTCACATCGATTATTTTCTGCCAATCTTCCAATTTAGCATCTCCAGTAGTTGCTTCGACGTTAATTCCCGCATTTGCAACGATGATATCGAGTTTTCCAAATTCCGAAACGGCTTTTTCTACCAATTGCGAAACATCTTCAGCCTTGGCTACGTCCGACTTAACGAATATTGTTGAAAATCCTTCTTTATTCAAAGCATCGGAAATTTCTTTTGTTTTTTCATTGATGTCTGACAATACAACGTTAGCACCTTCTTTTGCAAATTCTCTAACGGTGGCTTCTCCCAAACCACTTCCTGCTCCTGTTACTACTGCTACTTTTCCTTCAAATCTTTTCATATTCTTGTTTGTTTTATGTTATTATTAATTTACTGACTCAAAGATAGCTAACATAAACATGGGTTTTTAACAGTTTTAGGAAATATAGTTGTAATAACAGGAAATGATGTCATCATTTAAAAAATAAAGCTTGACATTAGTTAAAAAAAAAAAAAGAAATAAATTAAATTACGATAGTTTTGTCGACGATTAATCAATTCTATTGGAATTCACAATATCATTCAAAATGAATTGCTTTAACCGGAGAAATTCTTGTAATAAAAACTGCTGCTACCAATAACATTACCAAGCAAAGGATAAAAGTACCTAAGTTCATTGCTAAAATGTAATCCCAACTTAAATATACCGGTGCTTCTGTAACATAGTAAGTATCAGGATTCAGAGGAAATACTTTACCGTATTTTTGTAAAAGCAACAATCCAATTCCGATGGCATTTCCCCAAGCCAATCCAATTAAAATCAAATACATTGCATTGTAAAGAAATATTTTTCGCACGCTGGCATCGGTACTTCCAACGGCTTTTAGAATACCAATCATCCGGGTGCGTTCAAGAATTAAAACGAGCAGCGCCGTTATCATATTGATTCCCGCTACAAGAATCATAATTCCGATAATTGCCAAAATATTGAAATCAAACAAATCCAACCATTCAAAAATCGAAGCAAATTTTTGGCGAATTGTCAGCGCATCCAGGGTGCTGTCAATTTCCATATAAATCTTGTTGCCGATTTCATCTATTTTGCTAAAATCATTTACAAAGACTTCAAAAGCTCCAACTTGGTTTTCATCCCAACGATTTAACATCTGAATGTGCCGAATATCTGCTAAAATAAATTGTTCGTCAAATTGCTGAAAACCGCTGTTGTAAATCCCAACAATTTCAAACCCTCTGCTTCTTGGATTTCTGGAAATGTCATCATTTAGAAAAAAAGTAGTCACCTTGTCTCCTACTTTAAAATGCAGCCGATTTGCCAAATATTCAGAAATCATAATCTCCGAATTCAATTCTTCTTTTAAATTTGGGATACGCCCTTCGCTTATGTATTCATCAAAAATTTCCCAACGAAAATCATCGCCGATTCCTTTTACAACCACGCCTTCAAAATCCGTTTCGGTACGGATGATGCCTCCTTTTAAAGCTGTTATTTGAATGTGTTTTATTCCATCAACCGCATGAAAGTCAGGATAGAACGGTTGATCTTTTGAAATCGGATGTTGTGAATCGTTGGAAAAGTTGGTATCGTAATATGAAATAATCACATCTCCGTTGAAAGCAGAAACCTTTTCGCGAATTTTCTTTTGCAGTCCAATGCCGGTCGCTATCGAAATAAGCATCATGATTACACTTATCGCAATAGCGGTAATTGCAATTTTTATAATCGGCGCCGAAATACTACTTTTATAGTCTTTAGAAGCAATAATGCGTCGAGCGATAAAAAATTCAAAATTCACAGAGATATATGCTATTTAGATTGTCCAAAAATACGGTTTTCATTGTACTATTAACGATTTTATCCTGCGGAAATTCTGTAAAAAGCGAAGAGATAGTTCCCAAAGTTAATTCAAAAGCACTTTTAAATGACCTTACTAAAATAATTGTCGGAGCCGATCAATTTGAAAATTACAATCATTTATTAAAAGGAAAAAACATTGCGGTGGTGGCAAATCAAACCTCGGTAGTAGGTAAAGAACAAACACATTTGATTGATTTTTTAATTTCTAAAAATATTGCCGTTAAGAAAGTATTTGCACCGGAGCACGGTTTTCGAGGAACTGCTGATGCCGGAGAACACATTAAAGACGGAATTGATTCAAAAACGGGAATTCCGCTTATTTCTCTCTACGGAAGCAATAAAAAACCGACAAAAGAACAATTGAAAGATATCGAGTTGATTGTTTTTGACATTCAAGATGTCGGCGCTCGTTTTTACACCTATATTTCGACGCTTCATTATATTATGGAAGCCTGTGCCGAACATAACATTCCATTGCTTATTTTAGACCGTCCGAATCCGAACATTCATTACATCGACGGTCCTCTTTTAGAAACTGCACACCGGAGTTTTGTAGGGATGCATCCTGTTCCGATTGTTCACGGAATGACCATCGCCGAATATGCAAAAATGATTAATGGTCAAAAATGGTTGAACAATAATTTACAAACTGTTTTGCACATTGTACCGATTAAAAATTATACCAGAAAAACAGCATATTCCTTGCCCATAAAACCATCGCCTAATTTGCCCAATGACCAATCGATAAATTTGTATCCAAGTTTGTGCTTTTTTGAAGGAACTCCGATAAGTGAAGGTCGCGGAACCGAAATGCAGTTTCAGATTTTCGGAGCGCCATCTCTTCCAAAAAGCAGTTATTCATTTTCATTTACTCCAAAACCAAATGAAGGTGCGAAAAATCCAAAATTCAAGGGTCAATTGTGTTACGGAACAGATTTAAGAAATCATCCGAAGTTAGATAAAATCAATTTGGAATGGATTATTGAAACGTATCAGCATTATGATAATAAAGATAAGTTTTTTACAAATTTTTTCAACACTTTAGCGGGAACATCAAAATTGAAAGAACAAATTATCAAGGGATGGTCGGCAGAAAAAATCCGTTCAAGTTGGAAAAGTGATTTGGAAAAATACGATGCCATGCGCAAACAATATTTTTTATATCCTTAATTCAGACGGGCAACTTGAAACATATCTCTTTTTAAAATCGTAATTTTGCACTTTTATTTTACTCAAAATGATTTACGTAAATCCAAAAACTTTAACGCGAGTGAATGCTTGGCTCACTCCATTTTTTGACAGTGACACACAAAATCAAATCAAAGAACTCATCGCTCACGATCCTGAAAATTTAGAAGACAGTTTTTACAAAACCCTTGAATTCGGAACCGGCGGAATGCGAGGAATTATGGGTGTTGGCGACAATCGAATCAACAAATATACCCTTGGTAAAAATACGCAAGGACTGTCTTTGTATCTGAAAGAACAATTTCCAAAAGAAGAAATAAAAGTTGCCATTGCTTACGATTGCAGGCACAACAGTAAAAAATTTGCCAAAATTGTCGCCGATGTTTTTTCGGCTAATGGAATCCGCGTTTATCTTTTTTCCGATTTACGCCCCACCCCCGAGCTCTCTTTTGCAGTAAGACACCTCAAATGTCAAGCGGGAATTGTGCTTACAGCTTCACACAATCCACCGGAATACAACGGTTACAAAGTTTATTGGACTGACGGCGGACAATTGGTGCCCCCTCAAGACGGTGAAATTATATCTGTAATTAACGCACTCAAATACGAAGACATTAAATTTGAATCCAATGAAAATCTGATTCAATTCATCGATTCGGAAGTGGATGATGCTTTTGCAAAAGCTTCGGTTGAAAATGGAACTTTTGGCGCGTCAAAAAAAGCTCGTAAAAATTTAAAAATTACGTTTACTTCTCTTCACGGAACTTCAATTACTATGATTCCGAGAGTGTTGGAACAAGCCGGTTTTACGCAAGTTTCCATTGTAGAGGAACAAGCTACACCCGACGGAGATTTTCCAACGGTAAAATCCCCAAATCCCGAAGAACCTGAAGCTTTAAAAATGGCTATGGAGTTGGCAGAAAAGAACAATTCTGATATTGTCATCGGTACGGATCCGGATAGTGACAGACTGGGAATTGCTGTTCGAAATAATCAAAATGAACTGCAACTCCTAAATGGAAACGAAACCATGGTATTGATGACGCATTTTCTTTTGAGCAAATGGAAAGAAGCTGAAAAATTAAACGGCAGACAGTTTGTGGCATCGACAGTTGTTTCTACACCGGTTATTGAAAAGATTGCCGAAGATTTTGGAGTCATTTATATGGAAGGATTGACAGGTTTCAAGTGGATTGCGAAAATGATAAAAGATTTTCCGGATTTGGAATTCATCGGTGGTGGTGAAGAAAGTTTCGGTTATTTGGTAGGAAGTTTCGTGCGCGACAAAGATGCTGTTACCGCCGCTTTGTTGGCGTGTGAAATTGCAGCATTAAAAAAAGAAGAAGGAACTTCATTTTATTCTTATTTACGAGAAATCTACAAAACTTACGGCAATTATCGCGAGCATTTAGTTTCTATTACCAAAAAAGGAAAAAAAGGTGCTGAGGAAATCAACGAAATCATGCGCAACTTGCGTAATAATCCTTATTCGGAAATTGCTGGAATTAAAGTTATTCATGTAGATGATATTTCAATTGGGAAACGCAGTGATTTTGTAAACTCAACAAAAACTACATTGAATTTACCAAAATCCAATGTATTGATTTACTATTTGGAAGATGGAAGTAAAATTGCCGCACGCCCAAGCGGAACCGAACCGAAAATCAAATTTTATGTAAGTGTAAACACGACAAATGAAAATTTTGAAAGTGAATTGCAGCATAAAATCAATGCAATTCTAGGTCATTTAAAAATTGAAGAATGAATTATTTCAAAAGGATTTTACGATATGCTTACCCTTATAAAAGGTTTGCATTTTTGAATATTTTCTTCAATATTCTCTATGCACTATTTAGTACATTATCATTTGTAGCACTTATTCCGGTGCTGGAAATTATCTTTAGCGACAATCGTGAAATCATTGAAAAACCTACTTATTCCGGGATTGCAAATATTAAAAGTTGGGGACAAGAATATTTGGATTACACTATTGTAAAAAACATTCTTGAGCACGGAGAATTCAAAGTACTTTTGATGATGGTATCGATTATCATCGGGTTGTTTCTGCTGAAAAATCTGAGCAATTATTTCGCGATGTTTTATTCGACATTTATGCGAAACGGCGTTTTAAAAGATTTACGAAACGATTTATATACAAAAGTAATCAACCTACCAATTGCATTTTTCTCGGAAAAAAGAAAAGGCGATACCATTTCAAGACTGAGCGGTGATGTTGATGAAGTAAAAAACTCGGTGCTTTCGGTTTTGGAAATGATTGTGCGCGAACCGTTGATGATTATTTTCTCTTTAATCACAATGGTTTTAATCAGTCCGAAACTGACTTTATTTGTATTTCTATTTTTACCGATTTCAGGATTTCTAATTTCACGTGTTGGTAAATCATTAAAACGCGGCTCCCTACAAGTTCAGACAGAGCAAGGAACATTTTTATCGATTTTGGAAGAAACCATGAGTGGTTTGCGGATTATCAAAGCTTTTGATGCGGAATCTATTTTTCGCAAAAAATTCATGGATAGCAATCAGCGGTTTTATCATTATTCCAATAAAGTTTTAAACAGACAGAATCTGGCATCGCCTTTAAGCGAGCTTTTAGGAATCATCACCATCGGCGTTTTATTGGTTTATGGAGGTTATCTCGTGTTTATTGACCGCACTTTGGAAGCGAGTTTTTTTATCGGTTACATTATGCTTGCTTACAACATTTTAACTCCGGCAAAAGCCATTGCCAAGGCGAGTTATTCCATCAAACGTGCAGATGGTTCGGCCCAACGAATTCTCGAACTCTTGGATGCAGAAAACACCATTACAGACAGTGAAAATCCGATAGAAAAAAATACTTTCGAATCTGAAATTTCTTTACAGGATATTTCCTTTAAATACGAGGACGCTTATGTTTTGCGAAATTTTTCACTCACGATTCCAAAAGGAAAAACAGTAGCTTTGGTGGGGCAATCCGGAAGCGGAAAAAGCACTATTGCCAATTTGCTTACGCGATTTTATGATGTAAATGAAGGAAGTATAAAAGTTGATGGAACAGACATCCGGGATATTTCCAAAAAATCTTTGCGTCAACTGATGGGAATGGTTTCCCAGGACAGCATTTTATTTAATGACACGGTGGGCAACAATTTGAAGATTGGGAAACCTGATGCTACTGAAAGTGAATTAATCGAAGCTGCACAGATTAGTAATTCTTATGAATTTATCAAAGATCTTCCCCAAGAGTTCGAGACGAATATTGGAGATAGCGGGAATAAATTGAGCGGCGGTCAAAAACAGCGATTAAGTATCGCCCGAGCAGTCTTAAAAAATCCTCCGATTATGATTTTGGATGAAGCCACTTCTGCACTTGACACAGAAAGCGAACGCCTTGTTCAGGACGCTTTGGTCAAAATGATGAAAAACAGAACTTCAGTGGTTATTGCGCACCGACTTTCCACGATTCAAAATGCAGATTTAATCGTAGTCCTTTCAAAAGGAGAAATTGTCGAGCAAGGGAAACATCATGAATTATTAGCTCGCAAGGGTGTATATTACAATCTGGTTGAGATGCAAACGTTAGAATCTTAAAACTGACTCCATTTCGTTGTAATCGAAAATTTTACAGCCTACCGTCAACAAGCTCTCTCTCCAAGAATGATTTTACGTCAAAAATAACACAACTATTTGAACGGAATCTTTCAAGATCAAAATCTAAAAACTCTTGATGTGCAACAGTAAGAACGATTGCATTGTATTTGTTTTTAAGTTGCTCCGGCTTGTTTTTAAGGTCTAATTTGAATTCTCTTTTCACTTCCTCAACATTTGCCCATGGGTCGTAAACATCAACACTCAGGTTGTATTTTTTAAGTTCATCAATCACATCGATTACTCTGCTGTTTCGGATATCGGGACAGTTTTCTTTAAATGTAACACCCATTACGAGAACGTTTCCGTTTTTGATTTTGCAGTCTTTTTCAATCATTAATTTAATGACTTCTTGGGCTACATAATTTCCCATTCCGTCATTCATTCTTCTTCCCGCCAAAATAATTTCCGGATTGTAGCCTTCTTCCAATGCTTTTTGAGCTAAATAATAAGGATCGACTCCAATGCAATGCCCTCCTACCAAACCGGGCGAAAATTTAATAAAATTCCATTTGGTTGCTGCGGCTTCGAGCACATCTTGCGTATCGATATTCAATAATCTGAATATTTTTGAAAGCTCATTGACAAATGCAATATTGATATCGCGCTGAGAATTTTCAATAACTTTTGCAGCTTCCGCCACTTTAATAGATGAAGCGAGATGCGTTCCGGCAGTAATTACGGAAGCATATAAATCATCAATATATTTTGCTGCTTCAGGAGTAGAACCTGATGTAACTTTTAGAATTTTTGTTACTGTGTGTTCTTTATCTCCGGGATTAATGCGTTCCGGTGAATAACCGGCATAAAAATCTTCATTAAAAGTCAATCCCGAAAATTCTTCGAGAATGGGAACACAGATATCTTCGGTAACGCCTGGATAAACTGTTGATTCATAAATAATGACATCTCCTTTTTTCAATACTTTCCCAACTGTTTCACTTGCTTTTTGAAGCGGAATTAAAACCGGTTGATTGTATTTATTTGTCGGAGTTGGTACAGTTACGACATAAACCGTTGCTTCTTCAATATCTTTTGGGTTGTGTGTAACTATTAATTTATTTTCACCATTTCCTTTTAAAGCTTTTTTCAATTCTTCTGAAGAAAGTTCTAAGGTAACATCTTCACCATTTTGAAGTTGCTTGATTCGCTGTTCATTAATATCAAAACCAATCACCTTATACTTTGCAGCAAAAGCCGCAGCTAAAGGAAGACCTACATATCCTAAACCAATAACAGCAATCGTTGGATTTTTTTTCATAAGTTTAATTTTCAGAAGAATAATACCGATTTTTTATAAACGTGCAAATTTACAAAAACTTAGGGTTTCCCGAATTATTTTATATTATTTAGATTTGAATTTATTCTTTATTCTCTTAACAAACGATTTCTTTTTAACTTGTTCATGATACCCATTTCCGTAGGATCCATATCCATAGTTATATCCGTAACCGTAATTATAACTGTATCCTCTGCCCTCCATATAATCGTTGAGAATTAAACTGATATGCTTTATTTCACCTTTATAATATTTGTCATTTACGAACGAAAGCATATTCTTATGGGTATATTTATAACGAGCTATGTATAAAGTTGCATCAACGTGTTTTGACAATTCCAATGAATCTGTAACCAATCCCATGGGCGGAGAGTCAATTACAATATAATCATATTGAGTTTTTAAGTTGTCTAAAAGTTCATCCAAACGTTCACTCATCAATAATTCAGACGGATTTGGCGGAACAGGTCCGGATACGATAACATCAAGATTTTCAAACTCCGTAGCATATACGATATCTTCTATAGTTGTTTCATTAATTAAATAATTAACAACGCCTTTCTTATTGTCGATATTAAAATATTGTGCAATTTTAGGTTTTCTCAAATCCAAATCCAAAACTACTGTTCGTTTTCCACTTAATGCAAAAACTGATGCAAGGTTTACAGAACAAAATGTTTTTCCTTCACCACTTACCGAAGAAGTGATCAACACTGTTTTGGAACCTACTATTCCTTGTTTTTTATAAACAAATTGCAAGCTGGAGCGAAGGTTGCGGAAAGCTTCAGAAATTGCCGATTTTGGACTGTCAAATACGGCTAAATTTGTATCTGTAGGATTTTTACCGATGATTCCCAACAAGGGCAAAGAGGAAATTCTTTCAAGCTCTTTGACATCTCTTATTTTATTATCTAAAAAGACTCTGACAAAAACAAGTAACAGCGGAATGAAAAAACCAAACAATCCTGCCATTACATAATTTAGCTGTGTGTTGGGTCCTATTTGACCTCCCCCCGTATCTTTTGCGGTATCAATTACCATCACATCGCTGACATTCGCTGCTTTTACTAATTCAGCTTCACTTTTCTTGGAGAGAAATAAATTATATGCTCCTTGACTGATATTATAGCGTCTTTGAATTCTCAATAAATCTTGTTGTTCTCGAGGAAGTCTCCGAATTTCTCCTTCATATCGTTGAATATCGCGCGCAATATCATTCAATTGTTTATTTAACAGTCCTTCACTGGAACGGATATTCTCTAATAAAACTACTTTAATTGCATCTATTTGACGGTCAATATCATTAAATATCGGCGCATCATCTTTAAAAGTATATTGCAGTTTACTTCTTTCTTGAGACAATTGAACTATTTGCCCTACCCCTGCCACAACACTTCCTTCGGTAATTCCTGCTACTGAAGGCGCCGGGACATTTCTGTAATCTGAGCGTGTGTTGAGGTATTCTTTAAGTATCTGGTAATAATCTAATTGACGGTAAATGTCTTCTCTTTGTAAATCAAGTGAAGAAAGCCGCGTACTTATTTCTGAACCTTCTCTTTCTAAATCATAAATCGCAGTACGATCCCTAAATTCATTTAATTCGTCCTCTACTCGTGAAAGTTCATCTAATTTTTGAGTCAAGGTACTATCAATAAATTGTATAGTTTTGGTAGCAAAGAGGTTTTTTCGCTCCAGCATATCTTCGCTTAATACAGAAATGGATTCGTTTAAATAATCGACCAATCGGGCCTTATTTTCTCCTACCAATCCCATTTTAAGCACTGATGAACCTCTACTTTCAGGAGAAACTCTGATGGACAAATATCTCTTTACACTATTGTCAAAATCTGAAAACTGAATATAATAAGGAACACCCGGTCGGGTCATGACATCGGGATTTGGCAGAAAAATTCCGCTAAAATATGGCAATTGGATGCGCTCTCCGATTTTATAATCTTCCACATAAGTTCCCGCATGGACATAAAGTCTTGTTTTTTCTTTAGTACTGTAATTTTGCAATACGAAATTTCTGTCTTCTTCTAAATCTAAAGTCAATGTAAAATTGACTGAGTCTTTAAATTGGATTTTCAGTTGATGATTCAACAGTTGAGCACGCAAAGTGTCTATTTTTACGAGAAAAGGAGTTCTGCCGTATGCGTCAACTTGCTGATATTTCCCATCGACATAATAGGACATGTAATATTGAAGACGTTCTACTACTTTCTCGTTATGCGAGCGTGATCTAAGTGTAATGATGGAAGTGTTGACTTTATCTGTTGTTCCTCCCCAATTAAACACAAGACTGGTATTGCTTGTAAAAAACGGGTTTTGATCATCTCTAATCGAAACTAAATTTTCAATTAAGTAAACAGGCAGTTTACGTACATTTACATAATAAGCTATAGAAAATGCGATAACAAGAGAAATCAGGAATAAAGGCCAATGCGCCAGCAAACGTATTATATAACCTTTAAAATCAAAAGTTGTTTGCTTTTCATTAATGTCAAATTCTTCATTCATAATTTCTATAACCTTCTAATAAGTATAGCAGTAGTTGATATAGCTCCAATAATTGTAGCAATAGTACGGAAAGAATCCAATCCTGTAGTTCCTGTACCCCATGATTTTTGTGGCAAAGGATTAATTAGTATCAAATCATTTGGTTTGACGTAATAATAAGGAGAATTCATAGCATCTAACTTGGTTAAATCGATGCGATGAACCCGTTGTCCGGAAGGATATTGCCGAATTATCGTAACATCGCTTCTGTCTCCGGTAATTGCAATATCTCCGCTATTTGCAATCGCTTCCATTATGGAGAGTTGATCTCTGTAAATTATATTAGAGCCCGGACTGTTTATTTCTCCGTTAATGGTATAACGAATCCCGGCCAACTTCACAGTGACATAGAGATTGGATTCTTCTCTGAAATATTCTTCCAATAAGATTTTTTCTAATTTTTCTCTAACTTCATTAACCGTATTTCCAAGCACATCAACATAGCCGATAAGCGGCATTCGAATTTGTCCTTGATCGTTCACAACAAAACCGTCGTAATACAATCTTTCTTCGCCGGTTGCATTGGGGCTGGCATCACTTACAGGGTTAAAGATTCCCACTTTTTCTTGGTCTAATGCTTTTATTCTAATACTGAGAAGATCATTTACCTGAAGCCTGTAAGGTTCTTGTTTTTTTCTTAAAAATGTAATCGTATCCGATTCGTATGGATTTTCCTGTAAATAAGTCAGCTTCCTTACAGGAATACACGAACTCGTAAAAGAAAAAAGAGTGATGAATAGAATGAAATAATATAATCTCATTGGTTATTTGATGGTTGACGGGACAAATATAAAGCAAGATGCGAAATAAATAAATTTAATTCTAATTTAAACCATATTTAGAAAGATAATCTTTATTTAATTCTTCTTTTTTTAAATCGCAATTAAAATACAAATATTACAAAATTTGCAGGAAGATTAAAATTGCATATTTTTGCATCCTCAAATTTGACACCATTGTCATTTTGATTTCTCGGGATGTAGCGCAGCCTGGTAGCGTACTTGCATGGGGTGCAAGGGGTCGCTGGTTCGAATCCAGTCATCCCGACAACGAAAAAATAACTGTCTCATTTTCTATATTGGGACGGTTTTTTTGTTGATTTTAAAATTTATTGCTCATTGCAAACAAAGAAATCTTGATGATTTAAACTTTTAAAGAAAATGAGTGTCATAAAATTTCATATTCAATTTTTTCTATAGCACATTTCTTTTAAGTTTGTTTTTAAAAAAATCACAATGAACGAAGCACTATCCGTTATAAATTACGCCGCCTATCTCCTTCCCGCCATCGTTGTCGGAATTATCGCTTATTATTTTTTTAAAGGACATACCGCAAATGAAGAAGGACGAAGGCGATTTTTATTACATAGAGAAACACAAAAAGATATGCTCCCGCTTCGTTTGCAAGCTTATGAAAGATTGACGCTTTTTTTGGAACGCATCGATCCCAATCGGCTATTAATTCGCGTAAAACCTTATTCTGATTCTATTTCTGATTACGAAACGCTGCTGACAAATACCATGGAACAAGAATTTGAGCACAACCTCACCCAACAAATTTACGTAAGCACAGAATGTTGGAATCTTGTGAATGCCGCTAAAAACGCTACCATTCACGTAATCCGAAAAGCGGCAATGCAAAACCAAAATGGCGATGTTGACGAATACCGCCGACAAATTCTTGAAAGTTTTATGGAAGAAGTAACGCCATCGGTAAAAGCATTAACTTATATTAAGAAAGAAGTCTCTGATTTGTTCTGATGCTATTTTGTCAACTCTTTTAAAATCTCTCTTTCTTTTAATGTGAGATTTTTGGTCATTTGTTCTTTTTCTGATTTCGATAATGAATCCCATAATTCATGAAAAAGTTCCCTTGACTTTTTTGCAAATCGCCACGAAGGATGTCTTACAGCGTTTAATAAATATTGAAGCGTCTGCGCGTCCCATAACTCTAACCGGTTTATATTTTCAAAAGCGATTTCTCTGATTTCAAAACTGTATTTCGGCGATGCATAATTTTTAACCTCTTTCCGAAAATCCGATTTTTTTTCCAATTTATAATCTTCCGTACGCAATGCCAAAACAAGCCATGATTGCCTTATGTTTTTATTTTGCAATCCAATCTCATTTTTCATTTCATTTAATAAAGAACGACGCTTTTCCGGAAAATTTTTCCACAATTTTTTAAGCGTTACTTGACGTGTAACATAAGAAGAATCTGATAATAGGGTTTGGAATGAATCGTATAAAACTTCCGGAATATCTTCTATTGTTAACGCCAATGCTCGACGCATATCTACATTATTTGATTTGATGATTTTTTCATAGATAGAATTTGTAACAGCTTCGGGTTTATTCGCTAAGCTTGCAATTGCAGTTTCACTAATCTGAAATTGATAATTTTCAATTAGTGGAAGTATGAAATTAGGGAAATCATCTGTCGATGTTTTTTGCAACGAGCCTATCAATTCCCAATATTTTTGAATATAATCAGACTCCATCAAAAGTGAGTAAACATCTTCTTGCGGAAAAGCTGTTTCATAAAACCATTGCTGCTCATAATCAGATAAATCAACAGTTGATACACGTTTTATTTCATTCATAAAATCATCCGTAGTAGCTACATCAAATTGATATCCAATCAAAAAATTACGAACTGCTTTTTTAAAATTGTCCGCTCCCACTTTCCTTTTCAAAACGTGAAGTGCCCACGCGCCTTTTTGATAAAAAGTCAATGAACTCGCTTTGGGATTTAATAAGGATTCTGCTTTTCCTTGTAAATCTTGGTTCATTAATAAGGAAGCATATTCCAACAAGCGGTATTGAAAATAATCATCTCCGTAAATATTTTTTTCTGCAAGCAATGCGTAATAAGTAGAAAAACCTTCTTGCAGCCAATGATGTTCATCCGATTTTGCAGTAACGAGATTCCCAAACCATTGATGTGCCAATTCATGTGCTTCCACATTGGTGTAATCGATATCTTTTACGCCAATCTCATCAGTCATATAAAATTCCGAAAAGATGGTAGCTGTAGTATTTTCCATTCCCGCATAGAAAAAATCGCTTACGGGAACTTGTTTGTAAACTTTCCAAGGATATGCCACGCCGATTTCTTCCTCTAAAAAATCAAAAGTTTTTACAATGTTTCGATAAGTAGCTTCAACTTTTGCGGAATCTTTTTTTTTATAATAGAGTTCTAAAGGAATTCCCGATGCGGATTTTTCTTTTTTGATAGCATAATCCGCGCCTGCAACTGCCACCAAATAAGAACTCATAGGCTGAGTCATTGAAAATTTCCAAACAGTTTGGTCACCTTTATCTTTTTTTTCTTGCAATTCGCCATTTGCAACCACCGTTAAATGCGCCGGAGCGGTTACAGCCAGATTAAAAATAATTTTATCATTCGTATCGTCTATGCTCGGCAGCCAATGCGATGTGTATTTCCCCTGTCCTTGAGTCCAAAATTCATCTCCGGAATGCATAAAATAAAATGTTTGCTTAGGTTGAGCCGAAAAAGAAAATGAAACGGAATAAGTCTTGTCTTTTTTAAATGAATTGATCAACCACAATTTATCTTCGGTCGTTTTAATTTTAACTTTATCGGAATCCATATAAATTTTCATCCGATGAGCATCCAAATAAATTGAATCTGTATTTTTTAAAATTTTAAAAATATAGGTTGCATTTCCAGAAACAGTTCGATTTTTAAAATCCGGTTTTATTTCTGCATCAACCTGAATAAAATCTACAATATTAGTTTGTTGAGAAAATAATTGATAAGAATGGAATAAAAAAACTATAAAAACTATGCGAAACATAAAAATCATCATTAATTTTTCTCAAAAATAATCTTCAACTATTATATTACACATCATTCCAAACAGTAAAATTCAAAAATTGACAGAAAAGCATCGTTTTTTCTATTTGAAGAATTAAATTAGCAATTAGTTGAATGAATCGTCTTATTTTAGTCTTTTAAACTTTTTTGAGATTTTTATAGTTCCGAAAAGCGAAAATCAACATTCATGCGTTCCGATTTTTTAAACAGTCCGATTGATTATCTGAAAGGCATTACGCCTCCTCGTGCCGCATTAATAAAGAAAGAACTGGGTATTTTCACCGCACGGGATATGCTTCATTTTTTTCCTTATCGTTATTTAGACCGGACGGAATATCTCAAAATAAATCAATTGCAAAATACCAATGTCGAAGTTCAGATAATAGGTAAAATTACCCATTTGAAAATTGCCGGACAAAATCGGGGAAAACGTTTGATTGCAACCTTTACAGATGATACGGGAAGTATGGAACTGGTTTGGTTTCGCGGCATCAAATGGATTCAAAACAGTTTGAAAATTAATGTGCCTTATGTGATTTTCGGAAAAACGACTTTTTTTAACGGCCTCTTTTCCATGCCACATCCGGAAATGGAACTTTTGGAAAAACACAAAACAAGTTTGCGCTCAGCCATGCAACCGATGTATCGTTCTACGGAAAAACTCACTTCGGGAGGAGTTTCAAATCGCATAATCAGCACTTGCATTCAACATATTTTTGAAAATATAACCGGTCGGATTTCGGAAACTTTATCCGCTGAAGTATTACAAAATCTAAAAATGCCCTCGAAGGCAGAAGCTTTGTTTAACATTCATTTTCCGCAAAGTCAAGCGCATTTGGTTCGGTCGCAATTCCGTTTGAAATTTGAAGAATTGTTTTACATTCAACTTCAGCTCGTCCGGAAAAATAAAGTTCATAAAAGCAAGATTAAAGGCTATCCTTTTGAGAAAATAGGAAATTATTTTCACGATTTTTACAACAATCACCTCCCTTTTGAATTGACGAAAGCTCAAAAACGCGTGGTCAAAGAAATTCGCAATGATTTAGGCAGTAAAGCGCAAATGAATCGTTTGTTGCAAGGCGACGTGGGAAGCGGAAAAACCATAGTTGCATTTTTATCGATGTTGATTGCACTCGACAACGATTTCCAAGCGTGTTTAATGGCACCGACAGAAATTTTAGCCACACAACATTTTACCGGACTTTCGGAATGGGCAGAAAAAATCGGAATTTCTATTGCATTACTGACCGGTTCAACAAAAACTTCCGAACGAAAAATCATTCATGAAAATTTGGAAAATGGCAATCTCCAGATTTTAGTCGGAACGCATGCCATTTTGGAAGACAAAGTCCAATTTAAAAACTTGGGATTAGCCATTGTCGATGAGCAACATCGTTTTGGTGTGGAACAACGCAGCAAACTCTGGTTGAAAAATAAATTTCCGCCACACGTGTTGGTTATGACCGCAACTCCCATTCCCAGAACATTGGCAATGAGCGTTTATGGCGATTTGGATATCAGCGTTATCGATGAACTTCCTCCGGGTCGAAAAAGCATTCAAACATTGCATCGGTATGATTCCCATAGACTTCAACTATTTTATTTTATGCGCGAAGAAATAAAAAAAGGACGTCAGGTTTATGTCGTTTATCCACTCATTGAAGAAAGTGAAAAAATGGATTACAAAGATCTTGAAGACGGTTATCACAGCATCGTTCGGGAGTTTCCGCTTCCGGATTATCAAGTTTCCATAGTTCACGGAAAAATGAAATCGGCTGACAAAGATTACGAAATGAATCGTTTTGTAAGAGGTGAAACACAAATTATGGTAGCTACCACAGTAATTGAAGTGGGCGTGAACGTTCCCAATGCCAGCGTGATGGTTATTGAAAGTGCAGAACGTTTCGGGCTTTCCCAATTGCATCAATTACGCGGTCGCGTTGGTCGGGGTGCAGAACAAAGTTATTGTATTTTGATGACGGGACACAAACTTTCCAACGAAGCGAAAATCAGGATGCAAACGATGGTTCGCACTACCGACGGATTTGAAATTGCAGAAGTAGATTTAAAATTACGCGGACCGGGCGATATGATGGGAACCCAGCAAAGTGGCGTATTAAATCTTCGAATTGCAGATATTGTAAAAGATACTGAAATTTTAAAATTGGCTCGAAAATATGCAATTGATATTTTAAACGAAGATCCTGCGCTCAAATCAGAAAAAAACATTCCGATTCGCCGTACTTTTGAAAACTTGGTAAATCGAAGAGAAATTTGGGAATACATCTCTTAATTTTCACATTAATTATGACACAAGAAAGCGTATTTGTTTCATGGACTTTCATTTTCTCCTACCTTTGTAAGAAACCTAATTGACTTTTATGAAAAAAAACATTGCAGTTGTAATGGGCGGATACTCCAGTGAGTTTCAAATTTCTATCAATAGCGGCACGGTTGTTTGTAATGCTTTGGATAAAAATTCATACAACATCTATCCGATACATATTCTCAAAGAAGGATGGTATTTTATTCCCGACGAAAGAAACAAAATTCCTGTAAATCGTCACAATTTTTCTTTTGACACAGAAAACGGCGTAGTAATTCCGGATGCTGTTTTTAATGCCATCCACGGCACTCCCGGTGAGGACGGTTATTTACAGGCTTATTGGGAATTGTTGGAAATTCCGCATACCGGTTGTGATTATTACGCTTCTGCATTGAGTTTTAACAAACGGGATTGCTTGTCGGTGCTTAAGAATTTTCAAATTAACTGTGCCAATTCATTTTACATAAATAAAGGAGATCATATTGATAAAGCAGAAATCATTAAGAAAGTTGGTCTTCCGTGTTTTGTCAAACCAAACCGTTCGGGTTCAAGTTTTGGAGTGAGCAAAGTTCACACGATGGAAGAAATTGACTCAGCATTGGAAAAAGCATTTACTGAAGATTCTCAGGTTATAGTGGAAACTGCTTTGATTGGAGATGAAGTTCAAGTAGGTGTTTTTAACAACGACACAGAAATAATTGCACTTCCGCCGACTGAAATTGTTACGGAGAACGATTTTTTTGATTACGGCGCAAAATACCTCGGAGAATCTGAAGAAATTACTCCTGCAAGAATCTCGGAGGAATTGACAACAACTTTGCAGAATGAAGCAAAACGAATCTATAAATTGCTCAATATGAAAGGAATCACGCGGAGTGATTTTATTATTCAAAACGAAAAACCTTATTTTTTAGAAATTAATACCAACCCCGGATTATCGACAGAAAGTATCATTCCGAAACAAGTTCGCGCAGCCGGAATGAGCTTGACTGAGTTTTTTGGTATTCTGACAGAAAATGCTTTAAAACAAAAAGCAAGCAGTTGATAAATTTATGAAATACTATATAATAGCAGGAGAAGCTTCAGGCGATTTGCACGGAGCAAATCTGATGAAAGCCATAAAAAAACACGATACCGGTGCCGATTTCAGAGTATGGGGCGGCGATTTAATGGAAGCTGCCGGAGGAACGTTGGTTAAACATTATCGCAACTTGGCTTTTATGGGATTTTTAGAGGTTGTTCTAAATCTGAGAACGATTTTTAAGAATATTGATTTCTGCAAAAAAGATATTGAAAATTTCCAACCGGACATGTTGATTTTAATTGATTATCCGGGATTCAATATGCGAATTGCAAAATGGGCAAAGCAGAAGAATTTTCCTATTCATTATTATATTTCTCCACAAATATGGGCTTGGAAAGAAGGACGTATAAAATCCATAAAAAGAGATGTGGATGAAATGTATGTTATTCTGCCTTTTGAAAAGGATTTTTATGAAGAGAAACACAATTTTAAAGTGAATTTTGTCGGACATCCGCTTTTGGATGCCATCAACCAACTTCCGCCTGTCGATGAAGCATTTTTCCGAAAAAAGAATAACCTAAACAACAAGCCAATTATCGCTTTGCTGCCCGGAAGCAGAAAACAGGAAATTAGAAAAATGCTTAAAATTATGCTTTCTGTAACAGATAATTTTGAAGACCATCAATTTGTCATCGCCGGCGCACCGGGACAGAATCGCAGTTTTTACGACCCTTTCTTAACGGAAACAAACATTCAACTGGTTCAAAATCAAACGTATCAGCTTCTCGATATTGCTACAGCAGCTTTGGTTACTTCCGGAACTGCCACCTTGGAAACAGCACTTTTTAAAGTTCCTCAAGTTGTGTGTTACAAAGGCGGAAGAATCAGTTATGAAATTGCAAAACGCGTTATTAACTTAAAGTATATTTCTCTTGTCAATTTAATTCTTGACAAACCGGCGGTAACTGAATTAATTCAATCGGAATTGAATACTAAAAATTTAAAAAAGGAATTAACTAAAATATTATCCCCTGAAATCCGCGAAAAAATATTTTTGGATTACTACGAATTGGAACAAAAATTAGGCGGAATCGGGGCGAGTGAAAATACTGCAAAGCTTATCATAACCTCCGTGAAATAACTAAAAGCTCATCGGATTTGGTAAAATTATCATTTTTTCAATATCTTTAACACGGTGTTTAAAACATTGTCGCTTCATGAAATACGTGTTCTATTTTGTCGGATTGTCCTTTTTAATTGTTTCCTGTGCCAGTCCCCGACCTTCAGGATATGTACAAGTTTCTCCATCACGCACGATTTATGTCAAACCCGGCGAAGCAAAAAAAGCAAAAGAAAATCCGAATACTTTTGAAGAATCGAATGCCACTGTTTATTCCAATTCTTCACATGAAGTTTCTGATTTGGAAGAGTTAACATCTTCGTCTGTTCCATCAATTGACCAACGGAGTCAAATTATAAATTTCGCAAAATCTTTTGAAGGCACTCGCTATAAATATGGAGGAACCACACGTGCAGGAATGGATTGTTCGGGCTTGATATGTACAGCTTTTGAACAAGAGCAAATTCGGCTTCCGCGCTCATCACGGGATATGGCAAAAGAAGGATATAAAATTTCTTTAAATGAAGTAGAGCCCGGTGATTTGGTTTTTTTCAAAACTACCAATAGAAATGTCATCAGTCACGTGGGACTTGTTGTAGATGTTACAGATGAGACAATTCATTTTATTCATGCAACTACCACTGCCGGAGTGATTATTTCTTCTTTAAAAGAAAGTTATTGGAATCGTGCTTTTACGCAAGCACGACGAGTAATCTGAGGAAAACAAATAAGTTTTTCCATATAAATTATTTTTCTTACAGCTTGATAATTAAATAATTGTCAGGTTTCCGAGATTAATGCTATGAGATTATGCCAAATTTTCTTAGACAATATCCGATTATCCGTTTATCGCTCCTTTATGCGGTAGGAGTTCTAATTGCATTTAAGTGGAATCTGCCTTTTGTAGCGTTACCCATACTTGCCGGATTGTTAGTCATAGCATTTTTTCAATGGTTTTTTATTAGAAAATCCATATTTCAGAATATTTATTACGGACTGACAATCTATTTGATATTTATAGTCCTCGGTATTTTCAGTTATCAAATTCGCTTACCGGAATTTCAAAAAAATCATTATTCTCACGCTCAAATTGATGAAACAAATCAATCTGTCGTTCTTAAAATATCGGAAAGCTTAAAACCGGATGCTTATTACGACAAATATTTTGCAAATGTTTTATTCTTAGACGGTTCAAAAAAGAGTGGAAAAATCCTGTTGAACATTCAAAAAGATTCTTTAAATACAATTTTTCAAACAGATGATTTAATCTATGTTCACGGCAAAATCAAATCCATTCCTAAGAGTTTAAATCCATATCAATTTGAATATTCGGAATATTTAAAAACCCAACACGTTTACGGTCAACTGATTATTCCCGGGAAAGACATCCACATTCATACCAAAGGAAGTACTACTTTGTATGGTATGGCGCAGAATTTTCGGATTAAATTGGTGGATAAACTTCGAGAAACATCATTATCCACTGATGAACGGAGCATCATTCAAGCATTGATTCTTGGCGAAAAGAAAGATATTTCAAAGGAATTGTATCAGCAATATGCTGCGGCAGGAGCTGTACATATTCTGGCAGTTTCGGGCTTGCATGTAGGAATATTTTATGTGCTTCTGGCATTTCTTTTAAAGCCGATAAGTTATTTAAAACACGGTCATTTGATTCGATCGTTGCTCATTGTATTAATCTTGTGGGGATTTGCGTTTATGGCAGGACTTTCACCTTCTGTCATGCGAGCAGTTTCGATGTTTAGTTTTTTTGCTTTAGCCTTGATTCTCAAACGAAAAACCTCTTCGGTCAATACCTTATTTATCTCGTTTTTCGTACTTACATTAATCAATCCGATGAATCTTTTCCACATTGGATTTCAATTGAGTTATTCCGCTGTGTTTTTTATTCTATGGCTTCTTCCTTTGTTCAGACCTTTTACATATTCAAAAAATTACGTGTGGCGGGAATTTAAAAGCATTCTGGCGGTAACTATTTCGGCACAAATCGGAGTGCTTCCGTTTACATTGTATTATTTCCACAGTTTTCCAGGACTGTTTTTACTCACGAATGTGGTTATTTTACCAACATTGACAGTATTTATGGCATTTGGAATAGCCGTCGTCATTCTGGCTTACGTTAATTTTTTACCTGTTTGGCTCAGCGATTTATATAATATGATGGTCAAAACACTAAATAATTTTGTCGGATGGACAGCCAATCAAGAGGTATTTCATCTAAAAGAAATTTATTTTCCCTTAGCGTATGCAATCATTATTTATGCATTACTCTTTCTATTTATTCACTATTTATATTCACCATCCCGAAAAAGACTACTTCCGGTAATTGCAAGTTTTTCATTATTTGTGGGAGTTGTGATTTATAACAAACATTCCAATTCGCATACTGATTTTTATATTTTCCATAAATCGCGAGAATCAGTATTTGGATATAAAAAAGACAATCATTTAACACTCTTTGTAAAGGACACTTCTATAGATTATAGAGATTACAATTTTATTCCGTCCTATATTTCCAATAAAAAGGTTAACAAAATTCATCTTCAACCGCTTCCCAATGTCTTTAATTATGGAGGAAAAACAATTTATGTGATGGATAGTACGGCGATTCTTCCAGAGCATATTTCAGTAGATGTACTGATTCTAACACACAGTCCCAAAATAAATTTATCCCGAATATTAAAGAATCATAAACCCAAATTGATTGTTGCAGACGGGTCTAATTATCCATCCTACATAAAGCGTTGGGAAGAGACTGC
>CAZWVT010000007.1:0-2469 GCA_964636665.1 uncultured Flavobacteriaceae bacterium | reverse complement strand
GTAACAGATTCATTCCCTTCTGCGTTAAATTTTACAGCATAATAGTTCGTGTTGATATACTCAATCACATTCTTATCACTGAACGTATTTCTGTCTAACATTTTACAAGGACCGCACCAAGTAGTATAGACATCCATAAAAATTTTCTTGGGTTCTTTCTTTTGTGCTTCCAATGCATCGTCCATACTCATCCAATTTATACCGTCTTGTGCATAAGAAAATCCTACAATCAGACATAGTAACACACTAAAAGTCAATCTCATTTTTTGCATATTTTGCATAATCTAATTATTACAACACGTAAATGTATTTAATATAAACGAAGATTGCAATTTTATCGTACGCCGTGCATTAGTTTTTTCAACACGGGATTTAGGAGAATGGCAATCAAACCAATTATTAACGGTCCAATTGTAAATATTAAAAAGAACGTTGACATGCTGTATTCGGTTTGAACTTGCTCCACCATCCCTCCTAAAGATGCCGAAATTTTATTTCCAATGGCGATGGCCAAGTACCACACACCAAACATCAAGGCTATCATTCGGGCTGGGACTAATTTACTGACGTAAGACAATCCTACTGGCGACAAAAACAGCTCGCCTAATGTTAGAAACAAGTATGTTAGAATCAACCAAATCATTCCGATGCGAACGCTTCCAGGTACAGCACCAGAAGGAATCAATGTTGATCCGTATGCCAAAATTCCAAACCCAGCTGCCATAACAATCAACCCAAGACCATATTTAACAGCTGCTGAGGGATTGTACTTGCTATCCCACCATTTGGTAAAGAGCGATGCAAGAGCAATAATAAAGAAGGAGTTCAGAATACTAAACCAAGAAACGGTAATTTCTACTTCATTGTCTTTTATTTCGCTCACAGTACCTGAAATAATCTGTGATGGTTCATTAATTTCGGAGTAATCTCCAGATAATCGACTTACCCCATCCTCGTCGAGGTAGATGTATTTTCCAAGTTCTAAGTGGGCTCCAACTGGGTCGCCTACGACCAAGCTTTTGTTCGTAGAAAACTCCAAAACGTGCATAACCGATTGTTCTCCATCGGCAAGAGGTCTTGCGTCTGTAATGGGTTCATACACATCCTGCATTTCGCCATTAACCATTTGAGTTGTTTTTACTGCTTCATATTCAACCTCATATACTTTGGTTGAAAAATCTTGAACCAACATCCAGATAGCCAATCCCCACATGATGGAAAAACAGATAATCAGAACAATATTACTACCTAGAATCTTTTTAGAAGAGTTTTTATATAAAAGTACGAGGACCCAGCTCACAATCATCAGCGGGACAATTGTCAACAAAGTATTGACAATATTAAATATCAGTGCTGCGTTCCCGGTTAAGACGCGTTGTGTATAATCTCTTGCAAAGATCACCATAGACGTTGCCGCCTGTTCGAAAGGAATAAAGAAGACAACGGTAAAGAATGCGAAGATAATCACTGCAATCATGCGATCTCTCAATATTTTCTCGTAGCGTGCAATTCGGCTAAACAGCAGATAAAACAACAAAACTACTCCTATAATCGTAATCACTAAAGGACCTGGTAGGACATCAGCCGACACCAAAAACTCTTGTGGCAGTAAGTGAATATTTCCAATTTTCGATAACGGATCGTTTAGAAGGTATAACAATCCAATAATAGAGGTTATAACAATCAATGCTTTATCGACGATGGTAAAGTGGTTCGGTTTGTGGTTTCTTTCTTCCACAGCTTCTGCGCTATCATCATCATCGGCAAAATCCTTTTGTGGTTTATCCCCAATTTTACCAAATAGCGGTTTTGATAGCATAAACTGTACTGTTCCGAAAAGCATAAAGATTCCTGCTAGTCCAAAGCCCCAAGACCATCCTACACGTTCTGCAAGATATCCACAAAGCATCATTCCGAAGAAAGCTCCTGCGTTCACGCCCATATAAAATATTGTATAAGCACCGTCTTTTTTCTCCGGCAGGTATTTATACATTTCGGAAATAATCGATGTTATATTTGGCTTAAAGAAACCTGTACCGATTACTAACAAGGCGAGTCCCATATAGAGCGAAAACTCTGTTTCCACCGCCATAAAAGCGTGTCCACCTGTCATAATCACACATCCGATAAATACTGCCCATCGATATCCTGTATATCTATCGGCAATGACTCCTCCTAAAAGCGGTGTGAGGTATAAAAGACCAGCGTAGGTTCCGAAAAGTGCACCAGCGTTTTCGGCAGACCATTCCCACCCCGGATTACTACCGATGGCAGCAATGGTTAAGAAATTAATCAATAATACGCGCATTCCATAAAAAGAAAAGCGCTCCCACATTTCGGTAAAAAACAGAACATAAAGACCTGCTGGATGCCCTAAAACCTTACTTTTAAAAAGCTCCTCGTGATCTTTAGATATTACAACTTCTTTTGCCATAGTATAATAATTAGTTGGGGTTTTATTTATTTATA
>CAZWVT010000006.1:6120-64704 GCA_964636665.1 uncultured Flavobacteriaceae bacterium | reverse complement strand
ATTCAACGAAAGATTTTTTTAAAATTCCGCTACCTTTGAATCTCAAATATTAAAGACCATGAATTCAAAAATATGGCTTTCTTCTCCACACATGGGCGGAGGGGAACAAAAGTATGTCCAAGAAGCATTTGATACCAATTGGATTGCACCATTGGGTCCCAACGTACAAGGTTTTGAACAATCGTTGCAAAATTATCTTAAAGAGGACGTTCACGTAGCTGCATTGAGTTCCGGAACGGCAGCCATTCATTTGGGATTGATTTTGTTGGACGTAAAACAAGGTGATGAGGTTTTATGTCAGTCTTTTACTTTTTCAGCTTCGGCAAATCCGATTGTTTATCAAGGAGCGCAACCTGTTTTTATTGACAGCGAACCGGAAACGTGGAATATGTGTCCAAAAGCGTTGGAACAAGCCATTAAAGAGCGCATAAAAACAGGAAAGAAACCCAAGGCAATCATCGCGGTTCATTTGTACGGCATGCCATACAAACACAAAGAAATACACGAAATTGCCGCTGCTTATGAGATTCCAATTCTCGAAGATGCTGCAGAAGCATTAGGCAGCCACTATCACAATCAGAAATGCGGAACACTCGGGACTATATCTATTTTGTCTTTTAATGGAAATAAAATTATTACAACCTCAGGCGGAGGCGCATTAGTTTGCAAGAATGAAGCATTAAAAAACAAAGCGATTTTTTTGGCTACGCAAGCACGAGATGAAGCACCGCATTATCAGCATTCGCATATCGGTTATAATTATCGCATGTCTAATGTGGTTGCGGGAATCGGCAGGGGACAGATGGAAGTATTGGAAAATCGGGTAAAAGCGAGAAGAGCCAATTATGAATTTTACCAAAAGGAATTAGGTGAGATTCCCGGGTTGACATTTCTGCCGGAACCTGAAGATTTTTATAGCAACCGTTGGCTTTCTACCGTTTTGATTGACAGTTCTGAATTTGGCGAGGATGCAACTGCAATTCGCGAACGTTTGGAGAAACTAAACATCGAAACCCGACCGCTGTGGAAACCGATGCACCTTCAGCCGATATTTGAAAAATATCCTTATTACGGAGAGTCGGTATCGGAAAAATTGTTTAAAACCGGCTTGTGTTTACCGTCGGGCTCCAATCTTACCGAAGCAGATTTAAATCGCATTGTGGATGCGATAAAAAACATGTAAGGGTTCTTAGCTTGTAACAATCTTTCTTACACGGATATTTTTTTGTACTTTCGAAAGATGCATTTAAAGGCTTTTAAAGAATATTTAGAGAAAGAGAAAAATCGATCTTCGCATACGATTACTGCTTATTGCAAAGATTTGGAGTCATTTTCCGAATATCTTAATAATGAGGCGGATGAATTGGTTTCTCCGGACACGGTTTCTTATGGATTAATAAGAAGTTGGGTGGTTTCGCTTACAGAAAATGGAATTTCGCCAAGGTCTGTCAATCGCAAAATATCTTCCCTAAATACTTATTACAAATTTCTTGTAAAAATAGGAGTGTTGGCAAAAAATCCTTTGGCAAAACACCGGGCATTAAAAACTGCACGCAGTATTCAAATCCCTTTTTCTGAAAAGGAAGTTATTCAAGCGGTGGATGATGTAACTCCGGATGATGGTTATGAATCACATCGAAACAAGCTTATAATAGAGTTGTTTTATGCCACAGGAATGAGAAGGGCAGAATTGATAAACTTGCGCATTACAGATTTTTCAAAGGATGAACAAGTGATTCGCGTGATTGGTAAAGGCAGCAAAGAACGTATCATACCACTGCTTCCCGGAATAGTCGAGGCCATATTGCAATTCATAGAGATGCGCACTACGTTGCCGGATATTAAGGATGAAGAATATCTGTTTCTTACAGAAAAAGGAAAAAAACTTTATCCGAGTTTGGTTTATCGCATTGTAAAGACCAATTTTGAAAAGGTATCGGAAAAGACCAAACAAAGTCCGCATATTTTACGTCATTCCTTTGCCACGCATCTCTTAAATAACGGAGCGGATATAGAAGCGATAAAAGAATTGTTGGGGCATAGCAGTTTGGCGGCAACACAATTTTATATGCACAACAGCATCGCACGATTGAAAGAAGTCTATGCCGATGCACATCCTCGAAATAAGAAAAAGAAATGAGTTTCAGCGAAGTAAGTTTTACAGTTAAAATAAAGGCGAAAATTATTTGTGTTTTTTTATAAAAAAGTTTTGACAGATAAAAAATTTATATACATTTGCAGTCCGTTAGAAAAGCGGATTTTTTTATGCTTTCAAATTTGAAAGTTTGAAGTATAAAAGAAACAGAATGCCGATATAGCTCAGTTGGCTAGAGCACGTGATTTGTAATCTCGGGGTCGTGGGTTCGAGTCCCTCTATCGGCTCTTTAGAATTCCTGCAAAGGCGGGAATCTTGAAATTTTGGAATTTGGATTTTCAGTTTTTGGATTTCCAGAAAAGGGAAGATACTCAAGCGGCCAACGAGGACAGACTGTAAATCTGTTGGTTTTCACCTTCGCAGGTTCGAATCCTGCTCTTCCCACGCTAAGATTTGAATAAAAAAATGAGTGTAAGTATGTGTTTTATAGCATAAAAGTGTTATCTTTGCGCTCAATTTTGTGTGTAGTGGGTGATGAGTGTAGGTTGAAGTTCATTAAAATTTTGGAATATCGGCAGTTTGACTGTCGAAGAAAATGCGGGAGTAGCTCAGTTGGTAGAGCGTCAGCCTTCCAAGCTGAATGTCGCCGGTTCGAACCCGGTCTCCCGCTCAAAACACCTTCCTGAATAATAGGAGTCTCTCCCTTTTTATTAAGATGGAGTGAAGTCTTTACGCCGGTGTAGCTCAGGGGTAGAGCGCTTCCTTGGTAAGGAAGAGGTCATGGGTTCAATTCCCATCATTGGCTCGTGCTTATTATAATTAACACTAATATATAACTAAGATTAAATCAGTAAAAAATGGCAAAAGAAACATTCGATAGATCTAAGCCTCACCTTAATATAGGTACTATTGGCCACGTGGATCACGGTAAAACAACTACTACAGCTGCTATTACTAAAGTATTGGCAGACGCCGGATATTCAGAAGCGAGATCTTATGATCAAATTGACAATGCTCCTGAAGAGAAAGAAAGAGGGATTACAATTAACTCTTCACACGTTGAATACGAAACTGCAAATCGTCACTATGCTCACGTTGACTGTCCAGGTCACGCAGATTACGTTAAAAACATGGTTACGGGTGCAGCGCAAATGGATGGTGCTATCCTTGTGGTTGCTTCTACAGATGGACCTATGCCGCAAACACGTGAACACATTCTTCTTGGTCGTCAGGTAGGAATTCCTCGTATTGTTGTTTTTATGAACAAAGTTGACATGGTCGATGATGAGGAGTTGTTAGAGCTTGTTGAAATGGAAATTCGCGACTTGTTGAACTTCTACGAATATGACGGTGATAACGGTCCTGTTGTTCGTGGTTCTGCGCTTGGTGCGCTTAACGGTGAGCAAAAATGGGTTGATTCTATCTTGGAATTGATGAATGCTGTTGATGAGTGGATTGAACTTCCGGAAAGAGACGTTGATAAGCCTTTCTTGATGCCTATCGAAGACGTTTTCTCTATTACAGGTCGTGGAACAGTAGCTACCGGACGTATTGAAACCGGAGTTGCTAATACAGGAGATGTTGTTGATATCATCGGTATGGGTGCTGAAAAATTATCTTCTACCATTACAGGAGTTGAAATGTTCCGTAAAATTCTTGACAGAGGAGAAGCAGGAGATAACGTAGGTATCTTGTTAAGAGGTATTGAGAAAACTGATATCCGTCGTGGAATGGTAATCTGTAAAAAAGGCTCCGTAACTCCACACGCTAAATTTAAAGCTGAGGTATATATCCTTAAAAAAGAAGAAGGTGGAAGACACACGCCTTTCCATAATAACTACCGTCCACAGTTCTACGTTCGTACAACTGACGTAACCGGAACAATTATGCTTCCTGATGGAGTTGAAATGGTGATGCCTGGCGATAACCTTTCTATTACTGTAGAGTTGTTGCAACCAATTGCAATGAACGTTGGTCTTCGATTTGCTATTCGTGAAGGAGGTCGTACAGTGGGAGCTGGTCAGGTAACTGAAATTATTGAGTAATCAAATAAATAAAGTCTCAAAGGTGTCCGCTCAATAATGGTGGATACCTTTTGGGCTTTAATTTTCTCTGATTATATATACACGGGTGTAGCTCAGTTGGTAGAGCACTGGTCTCCAAAACCAGGTGTCGGGAGTTCGAGTCTCTCCTCCCGTGCATGTCGACTCCAAAAGTCAACAAATACAAAATGAGAATATCAAAATCGTTGAATTTTGACAATCAAGATAACGACAAATGGTAAAATATATTACAGATTCTTACAACGAACTTAAAAACCACGTGACTTGGCCAACTTGGTCAGAAGCTCAAAGGCTTACAGTGGTAGTTGCAGTTTTTTCCGTGCTGTTGGCGTTGGCTGTTTGGGGAGTTGATTCCGTATTCAGTAAGATTATCGGAGTTTATTTTCAATGGATTAAGTCTTAAAAATGCCTGAAACAATTGGAACAAAGAAATGGTATGTAGTCCGGTCGGTCAATGGTCAGGAAAACAAGATTAAATCGTATATCGAAACAGAGGTAAAACGATTGGGTCTTGATGATTATGTCGATCAGGTTTTGGTGCCAACAGAAAAAGTAGTGCAAATTCGCAACGGTAAAAAGGTAAACAAAGAACGAGTTTATTTTCCCGGCTACATTATGGTTAAGGCATATCTTGAGGGAGAAGTTCCTCACGTTATCAAATCGATTAATGGCGTTATTGGTTTTCTTGGCGAAACAAAAGGCGGAGATCCTGTGCCTTTGCGACCATCAGAAGTTAACCGTATGCTCGGAAAAGTAGATGAGTTGTCTATCAAAGAAGACAGTATCAATATTCCGTACACTGTCGGTGAAACCGTAAAAGTTATCGACGGACCTTTCAATGGGTTTAACGGAACTGTTGAAAAGATTAACGAAGAAAAACGCAAGCTGGAGGTGATGGTGAAAATTTTCGGAAGAAAAACACCGCTTGAGCTCAGCTATATGCAAGTAGAAAAAGTTTAAAAATAAATTAATTGTTACGCCTAATAGGTTATTTCTTTAGCTTCCACATTAGAAATACCACATTAAAAATTGAACAATGGCAAAAGAAGTCAGTAAAGTAGTAAAGTTGCAAGTTCGAGGAGGTGCTGCTAATCCTTCACCGCCGGTCGGTCCTGCATTAGGTGCTGCCGGAGTGAATATCATGGAGTTTTGCAAACAGTTTAATGCACGAACTCAAGATAAACAAGGAAAGGTGTTGCCTGTAGTAATTACCGTGTTTAAAGATAAATCATTTGATTTTATCGTAAAAACACCACCTGCTGCAGTACAATTACTTGAATTGGCAAAAGCAAAAAAAGGTTCAGGAGAACCGCATGCAAAAAAGATTGCTACCATCTCTTGGGATCAGGTACGTGCAATAGCCGAAGACAAAATGGCCGACCTCAATTCGTTTACGATTGAATCTGCTATGAAAATGGTTGCCGGAACTGCACGTTCTATGGGAATTAAAATAAGAGGTGATGCACCTTTTTAATTTGAAAAAAGAATCTATATAATGGCACGATTAACAAAAAAGCAAAAGGAAGCTCGTTCAAAAGTTGAACCAAACAAAATCTATACATTGGCCGAAGCTTCTGCTTTAGTAAAAGAAATTACGAACGTAAATTTTGATGCTTCAGTTGACTTGGCCGTACGTTTAAATGTGGATCCGCGTAAGGCGAATCAAATGGTTCGCGGTGTAGTAACCCTTCCACATGGTACCGGTAAAGACGTAAAAGTTTTAGCATTGGTTACTCCCGATAAAGAGGCTGAAGCTAAAGAAGCCGGAGCAGATTACGTGGGTCTTGATGAGTACCTCGATAAAATTAAAGGAGGATGGACAGATGTCGATGTTATTGTAACGATGCCTAGTGTAATGGGTAAATTAGGTCCGCTTGGACGAATTTTAGGACCACGTGGATTAATGCCAAACCCAAAAACAGGAACTGTAACAATGGAAGTCGGTAAAGCTGTATCTGAAGTAAAAGCCGGAAAGATTGATTTTAAAGTCGATAAAACCGGTATTATTCACGCAGCAGTCGGTAAAGCATCATTTGATGCAGATAAAATAGCGGATAACGCTAAAGAATTAATAGCAACCTTAGTAAAATTGAAACCACAAGCAGCCAAAGGTGTTTATATAAAAAGTATTTTTATGTCTAGCACTATGAGTCCTTCTGTGGCAATTGATACCAAAAGATATACTGAGTAGTTAAACGTAAGATATTATGACAAGAGAAGAAAAATCCAAAGTAATTGAGACCTTAACTGCCCAGTTAGCCGATAATAACAATATTTATTTGGCAGATATCTCAGGTCTAGATGCAGGAAGTACAACCAACCTTAGAAGAGCGTGCTTTAAAGCCGGAGTACAGTTGTCCGTAGTAAAAAACACATTGCTTAAAAAAGCAATGGAAGGCTCGGATAAAGATTTCGGAGATTTACCAAGCACCCTTAATGGTAATACTTCCATTATGATTGCTGAAGTTGGTAATGCACCGGCAAAAGTAATTAAAGAATTCAGAAAA
The DNA here is from genome assembly GCA_964636665.1 of uncultured Flavobacteriaceae bacterium. Classification (GTDB taxonomy): domain Bacteria; phylum Bacteroidota; class Bacteroidia; order Flavobacteriales; family Flavobacteriaceae; genus JAAYLC01. The sequence goes on along the minus strand of CAZWVT010000006.1, from coordinate 58,039 downwards.
AAATCTGATAAACCCCTATTGAAAGGAGCTTATATTCAAGAGGCTGTTTTCATCGGTGACAATCAACTCGATAGTCTGGTAGCGTTAAAATCGAAAGACGAATTGATTGGAGAAATTGTCGGATTGTTACAGTCGCCTGCTAAAAATGTTATCTCCGCGCTTAAATCAGGTGGAGGCAAACTTGCAGGAATTCTTAAAACCCTATCTGAAAAAGAAGGTTGATTTTACACGCATTAAGCACTAATTAAAAACAAGTATAAACACAAATTTATTTTAAAAACGATAGAAATGGCAGATTTGAAAGATTTCGCAGAACAATTGGTTAACCTAACTGTAAAAGAAGTTAATGAGTTAGCCGAAATACTAAAAGAGGAGTACGGTATTGAGCCTGCAGCAGCAGCTGTAGCTGTAGCTGCCGGAGCCGCCGGAGGAGATGGTGGTGAAGCTGCTGAAGAGCAAACCGAATTCGACGTAATTCTTAAAGCTGCCGGTGGTTCCAAATTAGCAGTAGTTAAATTGGTTAAAGAACTTACCGGTGTTGGACTAAAAGAAGCTAAAGAATTAGTTGACAATGCTCCGTCTCCAATTAAAGAAGGTGTTTCTAAAGACGAAGCAAATTCACTTAAATCTCAATTAGAAGAAGCTGGAGCAGAGGTTGAGCTTAAATAACAAGCAATAAAGCAAAAGGCTAAGGTTTAGGTCTCCCGATAAATTGATTGGGAAGACCTAAACCATTTTGCGTATATAATGGTTAAAATCTTTTTATACGTTTTTATTTATCATTTTTAATTAAAATTCCGTCCATAGATGTCAGCAACGCAAACTGAAAGATTGAATTTTTCTTCTGTAAAACACAAACCCGATTACCCGGATTTTTTAGATATCCAAATTAAATCTTTTCAAGATTTTTTTCAATTGGAAACTAAATCAGAAGAAAGAAGTCAAGAAGGTTTATATAAAACATTCTTAGAAAACTTCCCCATTACCGATACCCGAAACCAGTTTGTTCTGGAATTCTTAGATTATTTCGTAGACCCGCCAAGGTACTCCATCCAAGAATGTATAGAACGAGGTCTTACCTATAGCGTACCGCTTAAGGCGAGATTGAAACTGTATTGTACAGATGAAGAACACGAAGATTTTGAAACGATTGTACAAGACGTGTATCTGGGTACCATACCTTATATGACACCAAGCGGTACATTTTGTATCAATGGTGCAGAACGTATCGTTGTGTCGCAATTACACAGATCTCCGGGAGTTTTCTTCGGACAATCTTTTCACGCTAACGGAACCAAATTATATTCAGCAAGAGTAATTCCTTTTAAAGGTTCTTGGATTGAATTTGCAACCGATATTAATAGCGTTATGTACGCTTATATCGACCGTAAGAAAAAATTACCCGTAACTACGCTTTTTAGAGCTATCGGATTTGAAAGAGATAAAGATATCTTGGAAATTTTCGATCTGGCCGAAGAAGTAAAAGCTACCAAAACCGGATTAAAAAAATATATTGGTCGAACACTTGCAGCTCGTGTCCTTAAAACTTGGCACGAAGATTTTGTAGATGAAGATACAGGTGAAGTGGTTTCTATTGAACGTAACGAAATCATCTTGGATAGAGATACTGTATTGGAAAAATTTCATATTGAAGAAATAATCGATTCCGGAACGAAGACGATTTTACTTCATAAAGAAGACAACCAAATGGCCGATTACGCCATTATTCACAATACGTTGCAAAAAGACCCTACCAACTCTGAAAAAGAAGCGGTGGAACACATTTACAGACAATTACGTAATGCCGAACCGCCAGACGAGGAAACTGCACGTGGAATTATCCACAAACTTTTCTTTAGTGACCAACGTTACAATTTAGGTGAGGTAGGACGGTACAGAATGAATAAAAAATTAGGTCTTGATATCCCTATGGAAAAGCAAGTGCTTACCAAGGAAGATATCATCACCATCGTGAAGTATCTAATTGAATTGATTAATTCAAAGGCAGAGATTGATGACATCGACCACTTAAGTAATCGCCGCGTTCGTACTGTTGGTGAGCAATTATCCCAGCAATTCGGTGTCGGATTGGCTCGTATGGCACGTACCATTCGCGAACGTATGAACGTGCGTGACAATGAGGTGTTTACTCCCATTGATTTGATTAACGCCAAAACACTTTCTTCTGTAATTAACTCATTCTTTGGGACCAATCAGTTGTCTCAATTTATGGATCAGACAAATCCATTGGCAGAAATTACTCATAAAAGACGACTTTCGGCATTAGGACCGGGAGGACTTTCAAGAGAAAGAGCCGGATTTGAAGTGAGAGACGTTCACTATACACACTATGGAAGATTGTGCCCTATTGAAACTCCGGAAGGACCGAATATTGGTCTGATTTCTTCACTTTCTGTTTATGCAAAAGTGAACAATCTCGGATTTATTGAAACACCTTATCGCAAGGTTGAAGAGGGGAAAATAGACATTAAAAACGCTCCCGTTTACCTTTCAGCAGAAGAGGAAGAGGATATGCACATCGCACAAGCGAATATCCCAATTGCTGATGATGGACTTATAGAAAGAGAAAGAGTCGTTGCGCGAATGGAAGGTGACTTTCCGTTGGTAGAACCGGGAACGCTTAATTACATCGATGTTGCACCAAATCAAATTGCCTCAATTTCGGCTTCATTGATACCGTTTTTGGAGCATGATGATGCAAACCGTGCTTTGATGGGATCTAATATGATGCGTCAGGCTGTACCACTTTTGGTCGCAGATGCACCTATTGTTGGAACCGGTCTTGAACGACAAATTGCAACTGACAGCCGTATTTTGATTAATGCTGAAAGAGAAGGGGTCGTAGAATATGTCGATGCAAATCAGATTACAATCAAATATGACCGTACGGATGATGAAAGATTGGTAAGTTTTGAAGGAGATTCAAAAACTTATAACTTAATCAAATTCCGCAAGACGAATCAGAGTACTTGTATCAACCTAAAACCGATTGTCAGAAAAGGCGATCGCGTTAAAAAAGGTCAAGTATTGTGTGAGGGTTATGCAACTCAAAACGGTGAACTTGCACTTGGACGTAATATGAAAGTTGCATTTATGCCTTGGAAAGGATACAATTTCGAAGATGCAATTGTAATTTCTGAAAAAGTTGTTCGCGAAGACATTTTCACGTCTATTCATATTGATGAGTATGCACTTGAAGTACGAGATACTAAATTGGGTAACGAAGAATTGACCAACGACATTCCAAACGTATCGGAAGATGCTACCAAAGAATTGGATGAAAACGGAATGATTAGAATTGGAGCCGAAGTAAAACCGGGAGACATTTTAATTGGAAAAATCACTCCGAAAGGAGAAAGTGATCCGACTCCGGAGGAGAAATTACTACGTGCCATTTTTGGAGATAAAGCAGGAGATGTAAAAGATGCATCATTAAAAGCACCGCCATCGTTAAGTGGAGTAATTATTGACAAAAAACTTTTCTCTCGTGCCATAAAAGATAAGAGAAGACGTGCAAAAGACAAGGAGGACATCGCAGAACTTGAAGCAAAATACGAAGCAAAATTCGTAGCTTTAAAAGATGTTTTGGTTGAAAAACTCTTTGCAATAGTCGGAGGAAAAACATCCCAAGGAGTTACCAATGACAGAGGTGAGGTTATCTTCCCTAAAGGAAAGAAATTTACACTTAAAATGTTGGATGCAGTTGATGAATATACGCATCTCCTAGGAAATTGGACTGTGGATGCAGCAACCAATCGACTTGTTGCAGATTTGATGCACAATTATAAAATTAAAGAAAACGACCTTCAAGGAAACTTAAGGAGAGAGAAATTCACCATTTCTGTAGGAGATGAACTTCCTTCCGGAATCTTAAAACTTGCAAAGGTTTACGTTGCTAAAAAACGAAAACTGAAAGTAGGAGATAAGATGGCAGGACGTCACGGAAATAAAGGTATTGTAGCTCGAATTGTTAGAGAAGAAGACATGCCATTCTTAGAGGATGGTACCCCGGTAGAAATCGTATTGAATCCGCTTGGAGTTCCTTCGCGAATGAACATCGGACAAATCTACGAGACTGTATTGGGCTGGGCAGGTCAAAAACTTAACAAAAAGTTTGCAACTCCAATATTTGACGGTGCAGAAATTGATGATATCAATCAGTTTACAGATGAGGCAGGAATCCCGAGATTCGGACATTCCTACTTATATGATGGAGGTACCGGAAAACGATTTGATCAGCCTGCTACTGTTGGTGTAATTTATATGTTGAAACTCGGACATATGGTGGATGACAAGATGCACTCGCGTTCTATCGGACCATACTCACTTATTACGCAGCAACCTCTTGGTGGTAAAGCCCAATTTGGAGGTCAGCGTTTTGGAGAAATGGAGGTATGGGCATTGGAAGCTTATGGAGCATCAAGCACCCTTCGGGAAATACTGACAGTAAAATCTGATGATGTTATCGGAAGAGCCAAAACTTACGAGGCCATCGTAAAAGGTGAAACCATGCCTGAACCGGGACTTCCCGAATCTTTCAACGTACTTATGCACGAATTGAAAGGACTCGGTTTGGATATTAGATTGGAAGAATAACAAAACATACCTGCTCTGCGGAGCAGGTTGCTTTCATCCTTAGAAATCAGAAATGGTTTCAATTTTTACAACAACGTTTATTTTACAACAATGATGAACAGAAATAAAGAAAACACAGTACAGAAATTTAATAAAATTTCTATTGGTTTAGCTTCTCCCGAAACGATTCTTGCCGAATCCAGAGGAGAAGTACTTAAACCCGAAACGATAAATTACCGCACGCACAAACCCGAGCGTGACGGTCTTTTCTGTGAGCGCATATTTGGTCCGGTCAAGGATTATGAATGCGCCTGTGGTAAGTATAAAAGAATCCGTTATAAAGGAATTGTTTGTGACCGATGCGGTGTGGAAGTAACGGAAAAGAAAGTACGTAGAGATCGTGTAGGACATATTAACCTTGTGGTTCCTGTAGCGCATATCTGGTACTTTAGAAGTCTTCCTAACAAAATTGGTTATTTGCTAGGATTGCCGTCCAAAAAATTGGACATGATTATTTATTACGAAAGATATGTGGTAATTCAGCCGGGAATTGCGAAATACGAAGATGGAGAAGAAGTAAATAAGTTAGATTTCTTAACCGAAGAAGAATACCTTGCGATAATCGATTCGCTTCCACAAGAAAATCAATATTTAGAAGAGACAGATCCCAATAAGTTTATCGCTAAAATGGGAGCTGAATGTCTGATTGATTTATTACAGCGTTTGGATTTAGACGAATTGTCATTTGAACTTCGCCACAAAGCAAACAACGAGACTTCAAAACAACGAAAAACAGAAGCTCTGAAACGCTTGCAAGTAGTGGAATCTTTCCGAGATGCTAACGCACAACGTGAAAACAAGCCGGAGTGGATGATTATGAAAGTTGTTCCGATTATTCCACCGGAATTGCGTCCGTTAGTGCCACTTGACGGAGGAAGATTTGCTACTTCCGATTTGAACGATTTATACCGCCGCGTGATTATCCGAAACAATCGTTTAAAGCGATTGATGGAAATCAAAGCTCCGGAAGTTATCTTGCGAAACGAAAAACGAATGCTTCAGGAAGCAGTAGATTCTTTGTTTGACAACACAAGAAAATCTTCCGCAGTTAAAACCGACAGCAACCGTCCGTTAAAATCTTTATCGGATTCATTAAAAGGAAAACAAGGACGTTTCCGTCAGAACTTATTAGGAAAACGTGTGGATTACTCAGCACGTTCGGTAATTGTAGTAGGTCCGGAATTGAAATTATACGAGTGCGGAATTCCGAAAGACATGGCGGCAGAACTTTATAAGCCTTTTGTAATCCGTAAGCTGATAGAACGCGGAATCGTAAAAACCGTAAAATCGGCTAAGAAAATTATCGATAAAAAAGAACCTGTAGTTTGGGACATTCTTGAAAATGTATTAAAAGGACATCCGGTATTGTTAAACCGTGCGCCTACGCTTCACCGTCTGGGAATTCAAGCATTTCAGCCTAAATTAATCGAAGGGAAAGCAATTCAGTTACACCCGTTGGTCTGTACGGCTTTTAACGCTGACTTTGACGGCGACCAAATGGCAGTGCACCTCCCTTTGGGACCTGAAGCAATTTTGGAAGCGCAATTGTTGATGCTTGCTTCTCATAACATTCTGAACCCTGCCAACGGTTCGCCGGTAGCAGTTCCGTCTCAGGATATGGTTCTTGGATTGTATTATATGACCAAAATGAGAAAATCAACTCCGGAACACCCTGTAAAAGGTGAAGGACTAGTTTTCTATTCTCCGGAAGAAGCAATTATTGCTTATAACGAACAAAAAGTTGACCTGAATGCTGAGATTAAAATCCGCACGCAGGATTTGAATGATGAAGGAGAATTGGTTAAGAAAATTGTAACCACTACGCTTGGTCGTGTATTGTTTAACGAAAAAGTTCCTGTAGAGGCCGGATTTGTCAATGAAGTATTGACCAAAAAATCATTGCGTGATATCATTGGAGTTATTTTAAATTTAACCGATGTACCTACAACTGCAGAATTTTTGGATGAAATTAAAGATTTAGGATATAAGTTTGCATTTGAAGGTGGACTGTCTTTTAACCTTGGAGATATTATTATCCCGGAAGAAAAGATAACGCTTATTGAGGCTGCTAATGAACAAGTAGATTCCATTATGGGAAGCTACAATATGGGACTTATTACCAATAATGAACGTTACAATCAAGTTATTGACGTTTGGACGGCGACCAATGCTGAGTTGACTGAATTGTCAATGAGAAGAATTCGCGAAGACCAACAAGGATTTAACTCTGTATATATGATGCTTGACTCCGGAGCGAGAGGTTCTAAAGAGCAAATTCGCCAGCTAACCGGAATGCGTGGTTTGATGGCAAAACCTAAAAAATCAAGCGTCGGAGGTGGTGAAATTATTGAAAACCCGATTCTTTCAAACTTCAAAGAAGGACTTTCAATTTTAGAATATTTTATTTCGACTCACGGAGCTCGTAAAGGTCTTGCAGATACGGCATTAAAAACAGCAGATGCCGGATACCTGACACGTCGTCTGGTTGATGTTTCACAAGATGTTATCATCAATGAGGAAGATTGTGGAACTTTACGTGGAATTGAAGTTTCTGCATTAAAGAAAAATGAAGAGGTTGTTGAAACCCTCGGTTCGCGGATTATCGGTCGTACGGTATTGAATGATGTTGTAGATCCGTTGACTAAAGAAGTTATAATCGAAGCAGGCGAACAAGTATCTGAGCGTATTGCAGCTAAAATAGAATTATCACCTATAGAAACAGTTGAAGTGCGGTCAGCATTGGCGTGTGAAGCAAAACAAGGAATTTGTGCACAATGCTACGGTCGAAATCTGGCTACAAATAAAATGGTTCAAATTGGTGAAGCTGTCGGTGTTGTTGCCGCACAATCCATTGGAGAACCTGGAACTCAGCTTACACTTCGTACGTTCCACGTAGGAGGAATTGCCGGAAACATTTCTGAACAAAATAAAGTGGTTGCCAAATTCGACGGTAGAGCAGAAATTGAAGATTTAAAAACCGTTAAAGGTGAAGATACGCAAGGAAACCAAGCAGAGATTGTTATTTCTCGTACTTCAGAAGTGAAATTGGTAGATAAAAATACCGGAATTACCCTGAGTACTAACAACATTCCTTATGGTGCTACATTGTTTATTAAAAATGGTGCAACTGTTAAAAAAGGAGATGTAATCTGTAGTTGGGATCCGTACAACGGAGTTATTATTTCCGAATTTGCAGGTAAAGTTCAATATGAGAATATCACTCAAGGAGTTACTTACCAAGTGGAAATTGACGAACAAACAGGATTCCAAGAAAAAGTAATTTCTGAAAGTAGAGATAAAAAGAAAATTCCTTCATTATTGATTTTAGGTAAAAATGATGAAGTCATTCGCTCTTACAACTTACCTGTTGGCGCTCACATTATGGTCAATGACAATGATCAAATCAGTGTGGGTAAAGTATTGGTTAAGATTCCTCGTCGTTCGGCAAAAACCGGAGATATTACAGGAGGTCTTCCAAGGGTAACCGAACTTTTCGAAGCTCGGAATCCTTCGAATCCTGCCGTAGTAAGTGAAATTGACGGCGTTGTTTCTTTCGGTAAAATCAAAAGAGGAAACCGAGAAATTATCGTGGAATCTAAATTTGGTGAACTAAAGAAATACTTAGTAAAACTCTCCAATCAGATTCTCGTTCAAGAAAATGACTTTGTACGTGCAGGAATGGCACTTTCTGACGGTTCTATTACTCCGGAAGACATTTTGAGAATTAAAGGACCTTCTGCGGTTCAGCAATATCTTGTAAATGAAGTTCAAGAAGTATATCGACTTCAAGGAGTTAAAATTAATGACAAGCACTTTGAGGTTGTCGTTCGTCAGATGATGAGAAAAGTTCAGATTGTAGATCCGGGAGATACGATATTCCTCGAAGACCAACTGGTTCATAAAGATGATTTCATCAATGAAAACGATAAAATCTACGGAATGAAAGTAGTTGAAAATGCTGGGGATTCTGAAAATCTGAAAGAAGGACAGATTCTGACAGCACATGCTTTGAGAGATGAAAATTCCCTGTTGAAACGAAACGATAAAGTGTTGGTAGAAGCAAGAGATGCAATTCCTGCAACTGCAACACCGATATTGCAAGGAATTACCAGAGCATCACTTCAAACCAAATCATTTATCTCGGCTGCATCGTTCCAAGAAACCACAAAAGTTCTTAACGAAGCTGCAGTAGCAGGTAAAGTTGATTACCTTGAAGGATTAAAAGAAAACGTAATTGTCGGTCATAAGATTCCGGCAGGTACGGGACTTCGAAAATACGATAGTATTATTGTAGGTTCCAAAGAGGAACTGGAACAAATGAATCGTATGAAACAGGAAGTAAATTATAATTAATATTGAAAAGGTGCGTTTAACGACGCACCTTTTTTATATTTTTGAAAAACGTTGATTATAGCAATCAGCACAATCTAAAATTATAAACGAATAGCAATGTCAGAACAAAAAAAGAATCCGAAACCCGGACAAATCAATATCGAGCTTGATGAAAATGTAGCACAAGGAATATATAGCAACTTGGCAATCATCAATCATTCCCCATCAGAATTTGTAGTAGATTTTGTGACCATCATGCCGGGAATTCCCAAAAGTAAAGTAAAATCAAGAATTATTTTGACTCCCCAACATGCAAAACGTCTTTTGAAAGCATTGAATGACAATGTGAAACGTTTTGAAAATGCGCACGGAGAGATTAAAGATTACGATCAACCTCCAATCCCGTTAAATTTCGGTCCTACAGGAGAAGCATAAGCTAAAAGTACAACCTCAGCGATTAAATTCTGAGGTTTTTTTATGTTTAAGTTCCTCAATCATATTTGTCTTATTAGATTATTGTTGTGACTTTACTATATTTAGTTCCTAAATCCTTAAGTTATGAGTGGAGAAACTTCGATTTTATTACTCCTTTTAGGAATAAGTTTTGTTTTTTATCTGTTTAGACCTCAAAAGATTAACCACTTTTACGGGTATAGGACTAAGAAATCTATGAAAAATATTGAAAATTGGAAGAAAGCAAATAACTTAGCTTCCAAAGGGTTACTATATCTCGTGGCAATAAATGTGTTATTGTCAATTTTACTGACACAATTTTTAAAATTGTCTTCTTTAAAAATACTCGCTGTTATTTTAATCATAGAATTTATAGGACTTTTCTATTTTGTTGAAAAAAGTTTAGATTGACAAGCCAAGATTAAAATAAATAATTACTGTGCGAACTGTCATTCATATTTAATTAATCTCGGAGGATTCTAAAATAGAATTGGTAAAAATTAGACGGTTTTTATTGTTTTTCTGTTTTCATTAATAATTGGATATGCCAAAAATTTGTAATTTAGATGAAAACAAATTAAAAATTATGAAAAGATATTTACCCATTCTTGTTGCTGCCCTATTTGTAATGGCTTGCAAAGACAAATCACGAGATCAATATTTACCTGATAAAGACGAGTACGAAGCGCTTCACGGTATGGCTACCACTTTCTTTCAGCCTATCTCATCTTTAGACTTGGAAGAACCGGATTCCGATAAAGTAAATCTCGGTAAACACTTATTTTTTGATACGAGACTTTCCGGTCAGGGAAATATTTCCTGTAATTCCTGTCATAATTTAAATACGTATGGCGTGGATAACTTACAGTTTTCACCCGGTGATGCTCCCGGTACAATGGGCGGAAGAAATTCACCTACTGTATTTCATGCGGCATTGCACAAAATGCAGTTTTGGGACGGACGGGCGGCCGATGTGGAGGAACAAGCAGGAGGTCCTATTTTGAATCCTTTGGAACACGACATTAAAGACGAACAACAATTGGTGGACAGATTAAAACAGGTTGAAATGTATCAAGAGATGTTCACAAAAGCTTATGGCGAGGATGACCCGATTAGTTTTGAAAATATTACCCACGCCATCGGAGCATTTGAAAGAACTTTAATTCCTGAAAGCCGTTTTGACAAATATCTTGAAGGAGACCGGTCTGCATTGAGCGAAAAAGAAAAGAAAGGACTCCAATCTTTTATTGATTCCGGATGTATCACTTGTCACAGCGGTCCAGCTTTGGGCGGTCAGATGCTTCAAAAATTTGGATTGTTTTATGATTATTGGAAAGAAACAGCATCTGAAACTATAGATTTGGGACTTTATGAAGTCAGCAACAGAGATTCTGAAAAATATTTCTTTAAAGTTCCCGGACTTCGAAACATTATGCATACTTGGCCTTATTTTCACGACGGTTCCGTAGAAGATATTGAAACAGCCGTAAAAATTATGGGAAAATTACAACGAAATGTAGAACTTTCCGATGAGGAAGTTGATAATATCATTGCCTTTTTTGACAGCCTCACTTCTGATATTCCTGAAGATGTAAAAAAATCGCCGTTTGAAAATTAAAATTTATTAATCACTCTTTCATGTTTCAATGAGATGGACTAAAACCCCATCTCATTTGTTTTTACCCTCAAAAGAAAAACCTCCGATTTAAGCTGTATGGCTATATCGGAGGTTTTTGATTTATTCAGAATAAATGAAATTATTTAAACTTGCAATACGCCCATATTAAAATGTTTTTCGATAGGTGCGTGATTTGCGGCTTCAATTCCCATAGAAATCCACTGCCGAGTTTCCAACGGATCGATAACGGCATCAGTCCATAATCTTGAGGCAGCGTAATAGGGAGAAATTTGTTCGTCGTAACGCGCCTTAATTTTATCGTAGAGTTCTTTTTCTTGAGCTTCATCAATTTCTTTTCCTTGTTTTTTTAAGGAGGCAGTTTCTATTTGCAGCAATACTTTGGCTGCGCTGTTTCCACTCATCACTGCCAATTCGGCTGAAGGCCACGCTACAATAAGTCGGGGGTCGTAAGCTTTTCCGCACATTGCATAATTTCCGGCTCCGTAACTATTTCCCACGACAATTGTAAACTTGGGAACCACACTGTTGCTGACTGCATTTACCATTTTTGCACCGTCTTTAATAATACCGCCGTGTTCGCTTTTGCTGCCAACCATAAATCCGGTCACATCTTGTAAAAATACCAAAGGAATTTTCTTTTGGTTGCAATTTGCAATAAATCGCGTGGCTTTATCGGCGCTGTCACTATAAATAACGCCTCCGAACTGCATCTCACCTTTCTTGGTTTTTACAATTTTCCGTTGATTGGCGACAATTCCAACCGCCCATCCGTCAATACGTGCATAACCCGTTAAGATTGTTTGGCCGTATCCTTCTTTATATTCTTCAAAATCGCCATCATCAACCAAACAATTGATAATTTCTTTCATATCGTATTGCTCTGTACGCGTTTTTGGGAGAATACCATATATTTTCTCAGGATCAGCAGCAGGTTTTTTAGGCTTTTTACGATTGAAACCAGCTTTTTCAAAATCGCCAATTTTTGAAACGATGTTTCTGATTGTCGTTAGAGCATCTTTATCATCTTTTGATTTATAATCGGTAACACCGCTAATTTCACTGTGAGTGGTAGCTCCTCCCAAAGTTTCATTATCGATATTTTCGCCTATTGCAGCTTTTACCAAATAACTTCCTGCCAAAAAGATACTTCCTGTTTTATCGACAATTAAAGCTTCATCACTCATAATCGGAAGATAAGCACCGCCGGCAACACAACTTCCCATCACTGCTGCAATCTGGGTAATTCCCATACTGGACATAATGGCGTTGTTCCTAAAGATACGTCCGAAATGTTCTTTGTCGGGAAAAATTTCATCTTGCATCGGAAGATATACGCCGGCACTATCTACTAAATAGATAATCGGAAGTCTGTTTTCCATTGCTATTTCTTGAGCACGAAGGTTTTTCTTGGCAGTCATCGGAAACCAAGCACCGGCTTTTACGGTAGCGTCATTTGCAACTACAATACATTGTTTTTCTGAAACATAACCGATTTTTACTACAACGCCACCACTGGGAGCTCCGCCGTGTTCTTCATACATTCCGTCAGCAACAAAAGCCCCGATTTCAATGTTAGGGGCATCGGAATCCAATAAGAAATCAATACGTTCACGTGCGGTAAGTTTTCCTTGCTTGTGTTGATGTTCAATTCGTTTTTGACCGCCTCCCAATTTGACTTTGGCCAATCTTTTTTTTAAATCGGAAACGAGAAGTTTGTTGTAATCTTCGTTTTTATTGAAGTTAATGTCCATAGGAAAAAATCAATTTTGGCAAAAATACAAAATACCTCAGACAGCCTGCTTAAATTTCAGATTTTACACGATTTCTTTTGGAAGCATTCAATCAAAACGGATGCTTTTGATGTTAAATTTTTACTAAATTATTGAGATTGAGTACCTAAACAATATTATAAAGAGAGAGTGATTATATATATAATTCACGATATTTGCGAGATGAACTTAAACTATTGATTGAGATTATGCCGATGAATAAAAATACCGTATTGGCTTGGGCAACATTTATAATGATACTTGTGGGCTTGCTGATGATAGCTTTGGGAGCTTTCCGTTATGATGAAGTGGCCGGTTGGGGATTTGCATCTGTAGGGATAGGTTTTTTTGCAATTGCCTGGGTTTTTAATGCCTTAAAAGGAAGAGTATAAAAGATGGAAATAATTAAAAATCAGTTGATAAAACACTTGGACGGGGGAGAAGCATTTATGCCGGTATCGGAAATGCTAGATAAAATTCCCTTTGATTCAATCAATATTCGACCTGCCGGATTGCCTTATTCGTTTTATCAACTTTTTTACCATATTGTTTATACTCAAAAAGACATTGTAAAGTTCGTTTGTTCGGAAGATTATATCAAACCAAAATGGCCGGATTATTATTGGCCTAAAGATAGAAATTGTAAGAATTCAAAAATTTGGGAGAATCTGAAAGCAGAATATTTTACCGATAAAGAACGACTGAAAAATTTTACTTTAGAAGATGTCCAATCATTGGGAAAAGTTGTGAAAAACGGAAAAGACAATCAAACTTTAATCAGAGAAATTCTCTTGGTCATAGAGCACACCGCTTATCATACCGGTCAATTGTTGGTTGTTTTGCGATTATTGAATTTACATTAGGAATAAAAAATCATAGCCATATTTAATCTATTAATTAAATGTCTGACGATAAAAAAGTAATTTTTTCGATGTCGGGAGTGACAAAGACGTATCAAAATGCGCAAACTCCCGTTTTAAAAAATATTTATTTAAGTTTTTTCTACGGTGCCAAAATTGGAATTTTAGGATTAAACGGAAGTGGAAAATCAACCTTGCTGCGAATAATTGCAGGGGTAGAAAAAAACTATCAAGGAGATGTTGTTTTTGCGCCGGGATATACTGTTGGTTACTTAGAACAGGAACCTCAATTGGATGAATCAAAAACAGTTATTGAGGTAGTAAAAGAAGGTGTTCAAGAAATTGTTGATACTCTGGATGAATACAACAAAATAAACGATATGTTCGGACTACCCGAAGTTTATGAGAATCCTGATAAAATGGAAGCACTGATGAATAAGCAAGCAAAACTGCAAGATAAAATTGATGCGACGAATGCTTGGGAATTGGACACCAAACTTGAAATTGCGATGGATGCTTTGCGTACACCCGAACCTGATACGCCGATTAATGTACTTTCCGGAGGAGAAAGAAGACGTGTTGCGCTTTGCAGATTATTACTACGTGAACCTGATGTGTTACTTTTGGACGAACCTACCAACCACTTGGATGCAGAAAGTGTTCATTGGTTAGAGCATTACTTGGCACAATATAAAGGAACAGTAATTGCCGTTACGCACGATCGCTATTTTTTAGACAATGTTGCCGGATGGATTCTGGAATTAGACAGAGGAGAAGGAATTCCGTGGAAAGGAAATTATTCTTCTTGGTTGGAACAAAAAGCAAAACGCCTTGCTCAAGAACAAAAACAAGCAGGCAAACGTCAAAAAACTTTGGAACGCGAGCTGGAATGGGTGCGTCAAGGTGCAAAAGGTCGGCAGACAAAACAAAAAGCACGTCTAAAAAATTACGACAAACTTTTAAATCAAGATCAAAAACAATTAGATGAAAAATTAGAAATATACATTCCAAACGGTCCGCGATTGGGAACGAATGTTATTGAGGCAAAAGGTGTAGCTAAGGCTTATGGAGATAAAATACTTTATGACAACCTGAATTTTAATTTGCCACAAGCGGGAATCGTCGGAATAATTGGTCCCAACGGGGCCGGAAAAACAACTATTTTTAAAATGATTATGGGTGAAGAAACTCCTGATAAAGGTGTTTTTGAAGTTGGAGAAACAGTCAAATTGGCTTATGTAGATCAAACGCACAGCAACATTAATCCCGACAAAACAATTTGGGAAAATTTCAGTGACGGTCAAGAATTGGTTATGATGGGGGGGCGTCAAGTAAATTCGCGGGCTTATTTAAGTCGTTTTAATTTTAGCGGAAGCGAGCAAAATAAAAAGGTTTCAATGCTTTCCGGTGGGGAACGAAATCGTTTGCATCTGGCAATGACATTAAAAGAAGAAGGAAACGTACTCCTTTTGGATGAGCCGACGAATGATTTGGACGTAAATACGCTTCGTGCATTGGAAGAAGGTTTGGAAAATTTCGCAGGATGTGCTGTAATTATTAGTCACGACCGTTGGTTTTTAGATCGAATTTGCACGCACATTCTCGCATTTGAAGGAAATAGTGAAGTTTATTTCTTTGAAGGCGGATTTTCAGATTATGAAGAGAATAAGAAAAAACGATTAGGTACAGATATTTTGCCGCAACGAATCAAATACAAAAAACTCATTCGATAGGATGAAAAAAATCATATTGATATTTACTTTAGCACTCTTGATTAGTAGTTGCGGAGCAGGTAAAAAAAGTGCCGAAACCACAACAACTACTTCTGAAGAAATAGTCCTTGGCAAAAAGGAAGTATTGAAATATCATAGCTTGGGAAATGGTGTAGCTGTAATCGATTTGGCTTTTTTCCGGAACGGTACTTTTCATTTGCAACTTGAAAGCATTCCACAACCTGATGATGAACAGCCACCCATAAAAATTTCGGAAAAGGGAAAATATACAGTAGAAGGAAATTGGAATATGCTCAAATTTACCAATCCCAATTTTGCGATAGCCTCTGTTTTTGATAAAACTTATTCCACTACGGGTGATTTTGAAGTGGTTGACAAAGAAACCGTCAAAGTAAATACAGCGCTTGAAGGAATCATGATTTGGGGAATATTCTGCGAGAAAATAGAATAAGAAAACCCGCTCGAAAAATTAAGAAGTAAATAAACTGGAGTTTACTTTTTAAAGATACTCAAATCAATTTTTAAAGAAAATATATTGGAATATAAAGCTGCACTTTGATCTCCGATATCTGTTAAGGCATAATCTACTTGAATACCTTTGTATTGAAAACCGATTCCGATATTGGGCTGAAATCCAATTTTTTCATTCCCGTCCAATTCAAGAATATTTTGGAAATTGCCCACTCCGGTGCGGACATAAATTAAATTGATGTAATCAAATTGGAATCCTGCCGAAGGCGTCATACTCATAAAAGAAGTCGAAATTAAATCATTGGTTTGTGCAAAACGAAAGTTCAAATTTACTTCTGAGAGCAATGAAAAATCTTCATTAAAATTAAATTTCCGAGCTGCTCCCAACTGCAGTTTTGGAAGTGTCAATTCTGTGGTTTCCGGCATTTCTTGATTTTCACCGTCCACAGCTCCTTGAATATCTGCAAATTTTTCCTTATTTATACTCCAAGTATTAAATGTTGTGGTAATGTCTCGTGCCATTGCTCCAAACCTCCATTGATTTTTCTGGTATTGCAATCCAGCATCAAAACCAAATCCCCAGGAAGAGGCAAAATCTCCGATGATTCTGTGAATAACTTTAGCATTAACACCAAAATTTAAGCCTTCAATCGGCAAGGCTCTCGCATAAGAAAAAGTAACCGCATAATCCGCCGCAGAAAAAGTAGAAATATTGGAATAATTAGGTTGACCGTTTTCATCTAAAAGCTTGGTTGTGTTAAGAATATCATCCACTCCGAATCGGATTACAGAAATTCCAATTGCACTTTCTTCATCCAACGGCATTGCGAAAGCGGCATAGTCATAATTGGCGATATTGGCAAAATACGAAGCGTGCATCAATGCAATTTCCTGATTTTTTATATTCAATAATCCCGCCGGATTCCAATAACCGGAATTGACATCGGAAGTAGAAGCAACAATGGAATTTCCCATTCCAAAGGCAGCAGCATCAACCCCGATATTTAAAAATTCGTTTGAGTACTTTCTTGCGGTCTGTGCCTGAGCCACAAGAGAAAAACACATTAGGAATAGAAAGAATGCTTGTTTCAAGGAAATAAATTATTGAGCAAATATCATATTATTTTATAGAATAATAAACTTTAAATTCTACTTACTATTGTGTAACCCTTCAATAATGCGAAAACTTTTTTAATTTTACCGATTAATTCACCTTTACTATGCGTAAGCAAATACCCAATATGATAACATCGCTCAATATCCTTTCCGGAGCTGTAGCGGTAATTTTTGCAGTAACCGGCAACTTGGTAATGGCAGCATGGTTTATAATCTTGGGAATATTCTTTGATTTTTTTGACGGATTAGCCGCTCGCATGCTTAATGTGCAAAGTCCGGTGGGTGTACAATTGGATTCCTTAGCAGATGTCATCACAAGCGGATTGGCTCCGGCACTCATTATGATGCAACTTTTAGATATGGCTATAACCGCTAAAACCTCTGCCGGTAATTTATTGAGTTTTACAGATGGGTGGAACTTCTCGTATGAGTTGTATCTTCCATTTATCGGATTGATAATTGTGATCGCAGCTGCATACAGATTGGCAAAATTTAATGTGGATGAACGTCAAACTGATGGATTTATCGGATTGCCGACGCCGGCAGCTGCATTGTTGGTGTTGAGTCTTCCTTTAATCTTGGAATATCAATATTCAGAATGGGCAGTAACACTGATTTTAAATCCTTGGGTACTTGTCATACTTACTTTTTTAAGCTCTGTATTAATGAATGCGGAAGTGCCACTTTTCGCATTAAAGTTTAAAACTTGGGATTTTAAACAAAATGCAATGCGATACGGTTTTCTAATACTTTCTTTAATAATGATAATCACCTTAAAATTCTGGGCAATTCCTTTGATTCTTTTACTTTATATAGTGATGTCGTTAGCGACTGCTAAAAGCATTCAGTCTGTTTGAAGATTTTGTCTGATAAATAAAGAAAAATCAGTCTTTTAAGAAGACTTTCATTCCTGCTAATAAAAGAACAAAAAGTATAAATATAATTAAGACCCAGAAATTATTTTTATAATAGATTTGATGAAGTTTTTTGTCTTTGCGATACATAATGACAAGAACGATGACGAAGACGACAAAAAATAAAACGGCAAAAATCAATTGACCGGTTGATATCATATTTCAAACCTTAAAATTATAAAATACTCTTAAATAGTAACTAAATTTTCAAATAGTTCTATTTAAAGTATTTTTAGTTTATTTCACTTCATATCTCCAATTGAAAGGATCTTCCGCTCGATTAAATTGAATATCTAAAAGTCTTTTCTTAAAAAGTGTGGCGTAACTATTCTCTTGAGGAGTTAAATCATAAACTTGTTCTTGATAGCTAAACGCACTAATCGGGCTAATAACCGCAGCGGTACCTGCACCAAAAATTTCTTTAAGCGTGCCATTTTGGGCAGCTTCGACAATCTCAGAAACGCGAACCCGTCTTTCTTCTACATTGATTCCATCTAATCTTGCAAGTTGGATTAAACTTTTTCTGGTAACGCCGTCAAGAATTCTGTCGCTGATTGGAGCAGTAAGCAACGAATCGTTTACTCTAAAGAAAACGTTCATCGTTCCGGCTTCTTCCAAATATTCGTGAGAACTTGCATCTGTCCATATTACTTGTTGGAATCCTTTTTCTCGCGCCAAATTTGTCGGATAAAACTGGGCTGCATAATTTCCTGCCGCTTTTGCTGCACCCACTCCGCCATTGGCAGAACGACTAAAATGTTCGGCAATTTCTACTTTGACATCGCCCGTGTAATAAGATTGTGCAGGCGAAGTGATAATCATAAATTTATAGGTGTTCGAAGGCGAGGCACCCACGTTTGATTCGGTTGCAATAACAAAAGGACGAATATAAAGTGAGTTGCCATAGCCTTTTGGAATCCAGTGATGGTCTAATTTGACCAATCGGGTTAACGCATCAAAGAATATATCTTTTGGAAATTCCGGAATCGCCAATCGTTTTGCAGATTTGTTAATGCGCTCAAAATTTTGTTCCGGACGAAAAAGCCATAATTTGCCATGCTCGTCTTTATATGCTTTCATTCCTTCAAAAACTGCCTGTCCGTAATGGAAAACTTTGGCCGAAGGAGCTAAGGAGATAGATCCGTAGGGACGAATGGTTGCATTTTTCCATTTACCATCAATGTAATCACATTCAAACATATAATCGGAAAAAATACTTCCAAATTTTATATTACTTAAATCAACATTCTTAATGCGTGATTCCTCGATAGGTTGGACATTAATCGTATTAGAAGTAGAAAAATCCATGAAATTTTATTTATGGTGCAAAAATAGTAATATTTGTACGATACAGAACCAGAAAATTGCGTAAAATTGTACGCCTAATAATAATCAACAAATTATAGAATATTTCGTTATGAAAAAATTTATCTTTCCCTTATTGTGTTTCGGCGTTTTGGTAGCATGCAAAGACACAGTAAAACCATCAGAAAAAGCCATGGACGAAGTTCAGGAACTTACCATGGAGGAACAAAAAAATGAAGTTAATTACGAATCTTTTGGAGAAACCATAACTGAAGATGATGCTATCTCAGAGAGCGAATTAAAAGAACGATTCAGAACATTAAATGAAGGAGATACTTTAAATATAAAATTTGCTGCAGAGGTACGAGAAGTATGCAAAAAGAAAGGATGTTGGATGAAAATCGGAAATAAAGAAGAAGAGGTCATGGTGCGTTTTAAAGACTACGGTTTTTTTATGCCCAAAGACATTGAAGGAAAAACAGTGGTGGCAGAAGGTCAGGCTTATTTAGAAGAAATCAGCGTAGATGCTCAAAAACACTATTTGGAAGATGGAGGTGCAACTGAAGAGGAAATAGCTGAGATTACTGAACCAAAATTAAGTTATGTTTTCAAAGCTCACGGAGTTTTGATGCCTGAAAATTAAAACAAATTAGTTTGTTTAAAAGAGAATTGCGAATCACCGGCGACGGTTCTCATACTTTTCACATTCCTGAATGGAATGAACAATACCATTCTAAACATGGAGCGATTCAAGAAGCGCTCCATGTTTATATTAAAGAAGGATTGCATTATAAACTTCAAGAAAATCCTTCGGCGATTAATTTGCTTGAAATGGGTTTTGGCAGTGGATTAAATTGTTTGTTGAGTTACTTAGAATCAGAAACTAAAAAAATCAAATTGCATTACACTTCTGTAGATGCATATCCGTTGTTGTTGGAAGAAGTAAAACTGTTGAATTTCCATACTGAGTTAGCAATTCCTCAAAATGTTTTTTTGCAATTTCATAAGACTCCCTGGAATAAAATTATAAGTTTTTCTGACTGTTTTTCATTGACAAAAAAACAAGCTCTTTTTGAAAATGTCGATTTTTTAGATGAATTCGATTTAATTTATTTTGATGTTTTCGGAATTCGAGTTCAACCGGAATTATGGACAGTGGAAATCTTTAAAAACATGTATGAAGCGCTGAAATCCGGCGGTGCGCTTATAACTTATGCTTCCAACGGACAAACCCGAAGGAATTTGCAAAATGTGAATTTTAAGGTAGAAAAATTAAAAGGACCTCCAGGCAAAAAAGAGATGATTCGCGCCTTAAAACCATTTTAGACACATTGGATATTACATCTTAATGTTCAGTTAATGTAAGCATTTAATTTAATAAAAATTCCTACATTACACAGTATGAAAAAGAAGGTATTGATAACCGGGGCAACCGGATTAATCGGACAAAAATTAGTTGAATTATGTAATGAAAAGGGGATTGAAGTTCATTACTTCACGAGGAATCCTTATAAGCTGAATCAACTAAAAAATGCCAAAGGTTTTTTGTGGGATTTAGATAGCAGAACTTTAAATGAGGAAGCATTTAATGGAGTTACAACAATTGTTCATTTGGCAGGAGCGCCAATTTCAAAAAGATGGACAAAATCTTATAGAAAAACCATCTTAAATAGTCGTATTATTCCAATGGAAGTAATGTATGACCAACTTCAAAAAATCAATCATACTGTTGGACATTTTATCAGTGCCAGCGGAATTAGTATTTATCCCAGTTCTCCAACAAAACTCTACACCGAAGATGAACAAAGCCGCGATTCGAATTTTATAACCGAAGTTGTCGAGCAGTGGGAAGAAAACGCCAGAAAATTTAAATCCTTGGGAATGGAAGTGTCCAAAGTGAGAACCGGTTTGGTCTTAGCGAAAAAAAACGGATTACTTCCCACGCTTATAAAGCCTGTTCGTATAGGGATTGGTTCACCACTTGGGTCGGGAGAACAGTGGCAATCTTGGATTCACATTGAAGATATAGCCGGAATTTATTTGTTTTTGATACAATCTAATATGGAAGGGGTTTTTAATGCTGTAGCTCCCAATCCGGTAAAACAAAAAAGATTGATAAAATTGATTGCCTCCAAGCTAAATAAACCTTTATGGATGCCGAATGTGCCGGCTTTTGCTCTAAAAACGTTGATGGGAGAGATGGGAACGCTGCCTTTGGAAAGCCAGTTGGTCAGTGCCAATAAAGTTAAAGAGATGGGCTATCATTTTCAATTCCCGAATTTGGAACCTGCTCTGGATGATTTGTTGTAAAATAAAAAGAGGTTGTTTTTGTAACAACCTCTTCTGTTTTATGAACAAATCAAAACTTGAATTGATTACTTGTTAGCGACAATATGCAATGAAATTTTCATAGTGTCATTGATAAAATTGTCGCCGAGATTTGAGAAAATTGAACGAGACATAAAGTTGATTCCCCAACGCGTACGATCCAAATCAAATTTGTCTGTAGTGATTGTTATTTGGTCATCGGTAATGTTGATTGTTGCAGGAAATTCAACGGTTTTTGTTTCTCCTTTAATAGTAAGATTTCCTCTGACGTTATTGGCTTCAACTGCTGTTAACTCAAAAGTTCCGGTAGGATAATTATTGGTATCGAAGAAATCTCCTTCTTTACCTTCTGCCGTTCCTTTCAAGTGTGCTTCAAGATTATCTTTGTATTCTCCTTCTAAATCTTCAACGACGATTGATGTCATGTCAATGGTGAAATTACCTGCAACCAATTGATTGTTTTCGGTTAAAAGAGTTCCTGATGATAATTTAACGTGTCCGTAATGAGTTGTTCCGGGCTTTTCGCCTTCCCACTTAATTACTGACCCATCCGAATCAACAGTATAAGAATGTGCGGTTTCGGATGCTTCGGCAACATCTTCTAAAACTTCTTCAGATTTTGTGGTTTTATTGTTGCAAGAAATTAAGCCGGCTGTAATAAAAGCCAATAAGGTAATTTTAAAAGTAACAGTTTTCATAGTGAAAGTCAAAATTTAAGTTTTAAGCGCACAAAATTAACTTAATTTAGACGCACAAATTCTTAATGGACTGCTAATTTTTAAAATGCGTGTCATTTTGGCATTAATCAATTAATGGCAGTACTTTTGTAACCTTTAAAAAAGTAAAAAATTATGCTTTATGAGTAAAAAGAAGAAAACAACACAAGACGACAAAATATTGAATGAATACGAGAATAATCTAATGGATGAGCAAATTGAAGCCGATGAATCTATTTTCGATAAAGAAAAATCAGAAAAAGAAGACGAAAAGTCAAAACTCTTAGAAAAAATAGAACAAGAAAAAGATCGTTACATTCGCTTATTTGCTGAATTTGAAAATTATAAAAAACGTACAACAAAGGAGCGGATAGAATTATTCAAAACAGCAGGAGAGGATATTATGACAGCATTGTTGCCGGTATTGGATGATTTTGAACGTGCTTTAAAAGAATTGCAAAAAGATGAAGATGACAGTCGTTATACCGGTGTGAAACTTATTAATGATAAACTTCGAAATACTTTAAAATCCAAAGGATTGGAACCTGTTGAGGTTGAAGCCGGCGATGATTTCGATGCGGAAACTCAAGAAGCAATTACCCAAATTCCTGCTCCTGATAAGAAATTAAAAGGAAAAGTAGTAGATGTTGTGGAGCGCGGATATCGATTGGCCGATAAGATTATTCGATATCCCAAAGTAGTAGTCGGTCAATAAAAATAGAATAACTTATAAAAGTATAAGTGAGAAAATAATACAATGAAGGAAGATTTTTATGAAATATTAGGCGTTTCGAAAAACGCTTCTGCAGCTGAGATAAAAAAAGCATACCGTCAAAAAGCATTGAAATATCATCCGGATAAAAACCCGGGAGATGTCGAAGCAGAAAAAATGTTTAAAAAAGCAGCTGAAGCTTATGAAGTTTTGAGCAATCCCGACAAGCGTGCTCGTTACGATCAGTACGGTCATCAAGCGTTCGAAGGCGGCGGCGGATTTGGCGGAATGAATATGGATGATATTTTCAGTCAATTTGGAGATATATTCGGTGCTTTCGGAGGTGGATTTGGAGGTGGATTCGGAGCACAAGGAGGTCGCAGAACAGTTAAAGGAAGCAATTTGAGAGTGCGAATGCAACTGACTTTGGAAGAAATTGCTGTAGGCGTGGAAAAGAAAATAAAAGTCAAACGCAAGAAACTGGCAAAGGGAACCACCTACAAAACCTGTACTACTTGTAACGGTGCCGGACAAATCACAAGGATTCAAAACACAATTCTGGGAAGAATGCAAACAGCTTCCACTTGTTCACATTGTGGTGGTTTGGGCAAAATTTTAGATTCTAAACCTTCAAATGCGGATGCAGATGGAATGATTACCACCGAAGAAACCATCAGTGTTAAAATTCCTGCCGGAGTAGTTGATGGAATGCAGTTAAAAATGTCCGGAAAAGGGAATGATGCACCAGGTGATGGTATTCCTGGAGATTTGATTGTGATGATTGAAGAAATTCCACATGAAACATTAAAAAGAGACGGAGATAATTTACATTATGAATTGTATATTAGTTTTTCCGAGGCCGCATTGGGGGCGTCAAAAGAAATTGATACTGTAACAGGTAAAGTGCGTATTAAAGTAGACCCGGGAATTCATAGCGGAAAAGTTCTTCGATTGAGAAATAAAGGAATCCCGTCAATTCAAGGGTATGGAATGGGAGATTTGTTGGTATATATTAATGTGTGGACACCACAAGAATTAACAAAAGAACAACGTGAGTTTTTCGAAAAAATGAGTTCTGACGAGCACTTTCAACCCAAACCAGAAAAATCGGAAAAGTCGTTTTTTGAAAAAGTAAAAAATATTTTTGCTTAAATTTTTGTTAAATAGAAATATTGTATTATATTTGAAATGTCGCTTCGCTTCTTGAAGTGGTGATTTTCTTTTTCATAGCAATTTTTTCCCATCCAATTTTATTGGGTGGGTTTTGTTTTTTAAACTAAAAGTCTCTTAGCTTGCAACAAGTAAGAGACTTTTTTTAGTTGTAACACTATATCTAATGCACAGCTTAATTTGCTTTTCGTTTATTCTGCCACGCTTGATATTTTTGGTATTGTTCCGAAGAGAGAATTTCTCGTAGTTGTGCATCTCTGTCATGTTGCCATTGTTCGTTTCTTTCGGAATTAGTAGCTTGTTCCCGCTCTCGTTCCCACGCTTCCAAACGATTGACCTGATTTTCTGTCATCGTAATGTGTCGATATAATGCATTTCTTTCATTTTCTGTCCAGATGTATTCCGGAGTATCTAAACGCGTACGATCTTGTTCCAACATTGTATTGTCCGTAGCTCTGTTGCGTTCACGTGGATTGTCAGTTATTTCACGTTGGATTTCACTGTCGTCCTCTAAGATGGTGTTGGGACCTCGATTTGTATCGTTGCAACTCATTAATACTATAAAACTCGTTGCAAGCATTAACATTTTAAATTTTTCCATAGCTTTTGTTTTTTGTTGATATTTTAAGTATAAAAGTAATTTAACGGATTAATTGTGATTAATGCAAAGCAGAATAAAAATGATTTTATCAAATGAATAAATCTTAAGATATTAATAATCAGTTTTTTAATTTATTAAAAATGTTGACTATGGAAATCTTTTGGTTTTATGTATATTGCTGATATTCAGAAATTAGACAGGGAAAATCATTCGCTTATAAAGTATAAATAACTTAATGGAATCCATATTAATCTGAACATTATTTATCGAACTCACATAAGTCTAAATTGTTATAATGTTAAATTATGCTATTTGATGTTAAGAAATCGTCTAATAATTTATATAAAAATTATAATATAATCTTTTTTGAATCAGTAATTTTATGAAATAAACAAATCAAAAACTAAGCTTATGAAAACTTCTCCATTTTCTATTTCAGCTCAAGGTATTGGGGTTGGTATGTCAAAAATCTTCTCAGTGCCTCTGAAAGAAAATACTTCTCAAGAAAAATTTCAATATTACGATATTCGGAAAGGACTTGTATTGTGTGAACTGAATTTAGATAGTAAAACTGTTGTTTCCGAAGCAATTAAAATTAACAACCGAGAAAATAGGCATCTTATTTATATATTTAATCAAGGGGATCCGCTTGAGATTTCATACTGCGGACAAAGACGTTTATATCTTCATAGATATCAGAGTTTTATGTTTCATTGCAATAAGAATACGTCTATAATTTGTGATTTTAAAACACACAGAAACTACAAATTGACTGTTTTTATCACAGATAGAAATTATTACAACAATTATATCGAACTCGATTCAAACCGGCTTGAAGAAGAAATACACTATAAATCAAAACCGGATTTAAAGATTATCGATTATCTGGTTAAAATCAATAATATAGAAAAAGGATTCCCAAACAATATTGAAGTTTTTGGGTATATCGTTTTAATAACGGGATTGCTTTACTCAAAGTATTTAAAAAGAAATGAAGAAAGTAATTATTCCAAGTCTTCTCTTCGTTCGTGGGAAATTAAAGAATTGCATAAAATAACTGAAGAAATTCAGAACTTCCCCGAGCACAATTACACGGTTAATAGCCTTTCTAAAAAAACGGGAATCAGCATTCCCCATCTTCAAGAAGGTTTTAAAGAAATGCACAACCATACTGTAACAAACTTTATTCGTGAAGTTCGTCTGAAAAAAGCAGAGTCCTTGATAAAAGATACCGATTTAACCATTTCTGAAATAGTATATTCAATCGGACTTTCCAGTCGTAGTTATTTCTCGAGAATATTTAAAAAGAAATACAAATGTTCACCTTCAGACTATCAAAGACAGCTTAGCACCTTGTGAAATCAATATATTTTGTTGGTTCTAAATTTTTAAAAAATGGAGTTATGAAAAAACCGTCTTATTAATTTAATAAGACGGTTTTTCACGTTAAACACAATCTATGAAAACACTAAATAATTATCCGCATTTGGACGAACCACAGTTTTTACAGGTCAAGCAACCTTCTTGATAGATTAAAGAAGTACTCTGACAGTTTTCACATTTTTGCTTATCCACAGCAGTTCCATCCTCAATATATCTCTTTAAAGCTCTTGCTACACCATTTTTCCAAGTGTTGATGCTTTCGTTGTCTAATTGTAAACTGTTGATGAGATCCACAACTTTTTCGATAGGCATTCCATGTCTTAAAGTTCCGGAAATCAATTTTGCATAATTCCAAAACTCCGGATTAAACTTATAGGAAAGTCCTTCGATAGTGGTTTTGTAACCGCGTTTGTTTTTATATTGAAAGTCATAACGAGAAACGCCATCTTCATTTCTGCTTTTAATAATCACACCTTCATTTACCCAACGAGGAATCAATATTCCGTCTTCGTCATCGGAAAATCCTGTAAAAATCTCATAAGGCTTTCCGTCGATTAACCCGATAAAAGCAATCCACTTGTCCTTGTTGTTTTGGAAGCGAACCACATCTGCATTGAGTCGCTCCGGACGCTTGGTAGGGAAGGGAGTCAAGGTTTCTGAATCGTCTTCTTTTTCTTTTTCATCGTTGGAAATCAACACGCCTGAACGCGAACCGTCGCGATAAACTGTTACACCTTTACAACCTGCGTTCCAAGCTTCCAAATAAAGCTCGCCTACCAACTCTTCACTTACATCATTCGGCAGGTTAATGGTAACGGAAATGGAATGATCTACCCATTTCTGGACGGCTCCCTGCATGCGTACTTTATTCAGCCAATTTACATCATTTGAAGTCGCTTTATAATATGGAGATTTTTTAATGAGCTTGTCCAGTTCTTCTTGGGTGTAATTTTTTGAAGTTGAATGTCCTTTAACTTCCATCCATTGTTTAAACCGATGATGAAAAACAACATACTCTTCCCAGCTGTCTCCGACTTCATCAATAAAATCCACACGTACTTCTTTATCATTCGGATTTACCTTTCTTCTTCTTTTGTAAACAGGAAGAAAAACGGGTTCAATTCCGGAAGTTGTCTGAGTCATCAAACTTGTTGTTCCTGTTGGAGCTATGGTCAACAAGGCAATGTTTCGTCTGCCGTGTTCTAACATTTCATAATACAATTGCTCATCGGCTTCTTTGAGGCGGAGGATAAAGGGATTGTTTTTTTCTCGTTCTGAGTCAAATATTTCAAAGGAACCACGTTCTTTAGCAGTATTTACAGAAGCGCGATACACATTGATGGCAAGAGTTTTATGAATTTTAACCGAAAATTCGATTCCTTCTTCGCTTCCGTATCGAATGCCCAAAGCAGCCAACATGTCTCCCTCGGCAGTGATGCCAATTCCGGTTCTGCGACCTTCTTCTGCTTTTCTGCGAATATTCAACCAAAGATTACGCTCAACAGCTTTTA
The DNA here is from genome assembly GCA_964636665.1 of uncultured Flavobacteriaceae bacterium. Lineage (GTDB taxonomy): Bacteria > Bacteroidota > Bacteroidia > Flavobacteriales > Flavobacteriaceae > JAAYLC01. Next base: position 30,370 of record CAZWVT010000006.1, on the reverse strand, counting down.
TTTCTTCGGATTGCGGATCGGAATCAATTTTTTCAATAATGGCATCGATTTTCTCCAGTTCCAAATCAATGATGTCGTCCATAACGCGCTGTGCGATATTGAGGTGCTTTTTGAATAAATCAAAATTAAACGCAGCTTTGGAAGTAAACGGATTTTCTACATAAGAGAAAAGATTGATAGCAAGAAGGCGACATGAATCATAAGTGCATAAAGGAATTTCTCCACAAGGATTGGTGGAAACTGTTTTATAACCTAAATCTGCATAACAATCCGGAACAGATTCTTTGATTATGGTGTCCCAGAACAAAATTCCGGGTTCTGCAGATTTCCACGCATTGTGAACAATTTTTTTCCAAAGTTTTTGTGCATCGATTTCCTTGGAATGGGAAGGTTTCTCACTGAAAATCGGATACATTTGTTTGTAGGTGGTATTGTTTTTCACGGCTTCCATAAAAGCATCGTCAATCCGGACAGAAACGTTTGCTCCTGTAACTTTTCCTTGTTCCATTTTGGCATCGATAAATTGCTCGGCATCAGGATGATTGATAGAAACAGAAAGCATTAAAGCACCACGGCGTCCGTCTTGCGCAACTTCCCGTGTAGAATTTGAATACCGCTCCATAAAAGGAACAATTCCCGTTGAGGTCAATGCCGAGTTTTTTACGGGTGAACCTTTGGGGCGAATGTGTGATAAATCATGACCAACACCACCGCGACGTTTCATCAGTTGGACTTGTTCTTGATCAATTTTTAAAATCCCTCCGTAAGAATCTGAGTTCCCGTCATTTCCAATTACAAAACAATTGGAAAGTGAAGCAATTTGATACGGATTCCCGATTCCGGCCATCGGACTCCCTTGTGGAACGACGTATCTGAAATCTTTCATCACTTCGTATATTTCTTCCTCAGTCAATGGATTCGGATATTTTTGCTCAATACGGGCAATTTCCTTGGCAATTCTTCGATGCATATCATCGGGAGTCTTTTCATAAATATTCCCATCGGAATCTTTAAGAGCATATTTATTTACCCACACGCGGGCAGCAAGATCGTCTCCTTTGAAGTATTCAACTGATGCTTCAAAGGCTTCCTCTTGAGTGTAAGTCACAGAGTGTTTTGGAAGGGTTTGTAGGGGCATAATGAAGAGGTTTTTTAAGAAAAAATTGAACAAATGTGCGAACAGCAAATATAATAATTTTGTTTAGTTTCAAAATTCACTTTTATCTAAAGTTTTTGTTTTTAAAATATAAATAACTAATAATCAACTATATAAAGATTTATCAACAATAAAAAGTGAACAACTTTTTTAGATTTTAAATTTTCTGAAAAACGATAACAATCCCTTGATAGATAAGCAACTTACGTTTTTAGAGAGAGGTTTTAATCTTTTTTAAAATATGAGTTATGTCATTTTGAGCTCCTTTTAAAATAATATCTTTGCCGTATGAAAAAATTTATTCTCATACTTTCTGTATTGATGCTTGTCAAACCAGTTTGGCCGGTTGTTGAATACATCTCAAAGTATGATTATATAATTTCTGTTTTGTGTGAAAATAAAGACAAACCCGAGTTGGAATGTAACGGAAAATGCTATCTGAGTAAACAATTAGCCAAAGAAAACGGAAATCAAGAAGACAATCCTGCGCAAAAAACATTTCAGTCGGAAATTCAAACATTTTTGATTTCTGAAAAATTACCGACCTATCACTTGGATTTATTAACAGTTGAAACAACACAAAAATCTTCCGAAATTAAACCGGATTTTTACACTTCGATTTTTATTCCTTCTTCCCCAAAGCCACCACGTATCTAAGCTGCTTTTTTAAAAACTTTTAAACAGGTTATAAATTGATATTTTAAGATTGATTTATGACCAATCTTTAAGAATCAGTATAAAGGCAGTATGCTATGAAAATAAATTTTATATCCATACTTCATCAGCTATTGATGTGGTTTGGAATCCTTATATCAATAACTGTAGAAGCGCAACAAATTGCGGAAGACAGTCTGCAGTCTATTAACTTAAATGAAATTATTCTGGTTTCTGCAACTGGATTAAACCATCAAAAGACAGAAAAACCTTTGGCAGGACTGGATGAATTTTTAGAATCGTCTCGGAATGTAGCCATGGTAAAACGAGGCGCTTATGCGTGGGAACCGGCAATGAACGGAATGTCGTCAGAACGATTGTCGGTAACCATTGACGGCATGCAAATTTTTGGCGCCTGTACCGATAAAATGGATCCGATAACTTCTTATGTCGATGTTTCCAATCTCGATGAAATTCAGATTTCCTCCGGACAGGAAGGTGCTGCTTATGGCAACAGTATCGGCGGAGCAATTAACTTAAAAACCAATGCCGAAGGATATAGGAAAAAAGGGTGGACCGGAATGCTTGGAAGTTCTTATGAAACCAATAACAATTTAAAAGTGGCAAACGGAAGCGTAAATTATGGAAGCAAACGCTTTTATTTTAATTTACAAGGACTTTATCGAAATGCAGATGAATACCTTGCCGGAAATAATGAAAAAGTGCAATTTTCCCAATATGAGAAATACAATGTCTTTTTAAATTCCGGTTATAAACTCACAAATTCACAACGTATTGGAATCAGTTTTATTTATGACGAAGCGGTAGATGTTGGTTATCCTGCACTTCCGATGGATGTGTCTTTAGCACGCGCGCTTATCGGTTCTGTAAGTTATTCTCAAGACAGCCTTTTTAATCGGTTGAGTAATTGGGAAAATAAGATTTACTTCAATACCATTGAACATATTATGGACGATACCACGCGCCCCGATGTGCTGATTCATATGGATATGCCCGGAACAAGCGAGACTTTTGGAGCTTATTCTCAAGCGTATCTGAAATCCGGAAACCATCGTTTTTTCTTTAAATTGGACGGTTATCACAATCGTTCTTATGCCGAAATGACAATGTATCCGCCGAATCCTGACGAAGAAGCAATGTTTATGCTGACCTGGCCGGATGTGCATACAACGAATTTCGGACTGTATGTGGAAGATAAAATCAATTTTGGAATGGATTTTCTGAAATTGGGGATGCGTCTCGGGTATCATTCCAACACTGTGGAAAGTGATTTTGGATTCAATAGTTTGAAGATTTTCTATCCGGAAATGACGAAAACCAATCAACGGATTTTAAAGAGTTTTTCTGCAATTTATCACAAAATGTTGGGCAGTTTCCATGTGGAAGGCGGTCTTTCGTATGGAGAACGCGCGCCTTCAGTTTCTGAAGGTTATGGATTTTATCTGTTTAACAGTTTTGATGGGTATGACTACATTGGAAATCCGGAATTGTCAACTGAAGCTTCCAGAGAAATAAATTTATCGGTGAGTTATAAACGACCATTATTTGAGCTTACTGCAGCCGGAAATTATTTTCACATATCCGATTATATCATTGGAAAAATCAATCCGGAGCTAAGTCCGATGACTTTGGGAGGAGCGGGAGTGAAGGTTTATGAAAATTTAGCGCATGCGCAATTAATGAATGTATCGTTAAAAGGAAATTATTCTATTTCCCCTTCACTTACATTGTCCGGCAATATCTCGTATCACTACGGAAAAGATAACGACGGGAATAATCTTCCATTAATTTCCCCGATTTCTTACCGAAGCGCTTTAAATTATTTTAAAAAGCAATACAGCGCATCCATCAACATTAACGGTGCCGGAAAACATTCAAAATACAGTTCTTATTACGGTGAATCGGGCGTTGCTGCTTATGTTTTGCTAAATGCAGCGGTTGGAAAACGCTTTTTTGTCAATGACGATGATTTATACGTCAAAGCAGGTGTTAAAAATATTTTTGACACCTATTATGTGTCTTATGCGGATTGGAATAACATTCCGAGAATGGGACGAAATATACATTTAACCATATCATATTCATTTAATTAAAAAAATCATGAAAAACATTAAATATATTTTTACAACACTATTATTAGTATTTATCGCAACGGGTTGTTCCAAAGATGACGACTTTGTTGAAAACACAAATCCATTGGATAATCTGCATAAAGTTTATGAATTTCATCATGCAAATCACCGGGTTGAGGTGTATTCAGAAAACCTGAAAATTGAAACAGGTTACAATGAATTTTATTTGCGATTTTTCGATGAAACTTCACAAGAATACTTATCCTCTGTAAATGCCGAATGGAATCCTATTATGTATATGGGAAGTCATTCGCATGGAGCGCCGTTTAGCGAAATAAAAACAACGAATGACAACACCATTTATGAGGGTTTTATCATTTTTCAAATGGCGGGAGATGACCATCATTATTGGGAATTGACACTTTCTTATGAGGTTGGTGGAAGTTCTGTAAGCATTACAGAAAAAATCGACGTAGTGAATCCTGCAAACAATTTAGTGAAATCTCAAAGTTTTACCGGAGCCGATAATGGGCATTATGTCTTAGCCTTGGCAGAACCGAAAGATCCGCAAGTGGCAATTAATGATATGGAAGTGTACCTATACAAGATGAAGGATATGATGACTTTTTCCGTAGTAGAGAATTACAATATTTTAATAGATCCGCGGATGCCTTCAATGGGAAATCATTCTTCGCCTAACAATGAACATTTAACTTATCGTACAGATTCCGGAAGTTATAAAGGCAAACTATCGTTGACAATGACCGGATATTGGAAAATTAATTTAAAAATATTGGATGAACAAAATGAAATTATAAAAGGAGAAGACGTTACAGACGAGAACTTGTCGAGTTCTATTTATTTTGAACTTGAGTTTTAATATTTCATATTTATTATTTTTCTCAAATAAAGCTGTCTTAATTTTAAGGCAGTTTTTTATTCAATAAAAGTAAATGATTGATATTCATTTGAAATTTATATATTTGGCGCGTGAAATTTAATTGGTACATACCGATATTGTTCTTGCTTATTATAGTAGGAATGCGTGTAGATCACGGACTTCCTCCGGTCAATCAGGAAATTGCTGTCGAATTTGACGAGATTGCAATGGATGAAACCGGATTGGCTGCGTTGACAGATCAAATTACACTTCGCCTTGAGCAAATTGGAATCCGACAGGTTCGGATTTTGCATACTGCGCCGGGAGTATTAAAAATAAGTTATCACAGTAATTCAGACATAGAATTTGTGCGTACTGCGCTTCAGAAAGATGCCGGCACGATGGTTCTAAGTCATAATGACGAAAGAGATTCCTTTCCTTTTTCTGAATCAAATGAAGATTATAAGATAAAAGTAATTCTCCTTCAGGACGGCCAAATATCCGAAAGCTCGTTCCAAGGTGTTCTCGTTGAAACAATTTCGTTCAAAGAGCATTCTCTGAAGCCTAAATTTCTGATTTATAATTCATTTGTCTTATCGGAAATACAAACTAATATTATAGAAAATAGAGCAATAACGTACGTAAATATTGAACATCCCGTACGTGTTGTCCCATACCATATTCCTGAAGTTCGTGCCGGTCCTTTGGCATAACGAACTAAGCAACTCAGCTTGCTTTCTACAAAACAGATTACCTATTTAAAAACCAAAATCATAAAATCATAATTGTCAGATAGTATCGCATATTTTATATTTGCGCAATTTTTATATAATCTGACCAAAATTTAACTTTATAATGCAAAACAGAGGACTTATTATCACTTTTGCCGTTCTTTTTGGCTTGGTGAGTATTTATCAGCTTTCATTTACACTGATAACAAACAAAGCAGAACGCGATGCGCGTTCTTATGCTGAAAGTAAATATCCGGCAGATCAACCGGAATTGAGAGAAGAAGCACAAGCTTTTTATCTTGATTCAACAGCATTTGACCCCATATTTTTGGGAATTGATTACAACACGGCTGTTGGAAAAGAATTAAACAAAGGACTTGATTTAAAAGGAGGAATAAACGTAATTCTTGAAATTTCAGTTAAAGACCTTCTCCGAAATCTTGCCAACAATACCAGAGATCCGGCTTTCAATCAAGCATTGGAACAAGCCGATGAGATGCAAAAAACCACACAAGACACTTATTTAGAGTCATTTTTTAGAGCATTTGACGCACTTCCCGGAGAAAATAATTTAGCTTCTCCAAGTATTTTCTTTAATAAGAATATGGAAGATGAAATCAATCCTACAATGACCAATGCGCAGGTTAGACCGGTTATTGAAAGAAAAATAGACGAATCGGTTACATCGGCATTTGAAGTTTTAAGAAAACGTATTGACAAGTTTGGTGTTACACAGCCCAGCATTCAACGTTTGGGTCAATCCGGTAGAATCTTGGTTGAATTGCCCGGAGCAAGAGATATCGATCGTGTGAAAAATCTTCTTCAAAGCACGGCTCAATTAGAATTTTGGGAAGTTTTTAAATTTGAAGAAGTTGCCGGATTTTTGCAGGCTGCCGATGAGAAAGCGGGAGAAATTGCAATGGCTAATGCAGGAAGACAGAGTATAACTGAAACTGCGGAAGAAGAAATTTTGATTGAAGATGAATTTGAGGTCGCAGATACAGAAATTGCCGAAGTTGAAAACGATACCATTGCTGAAGAAGATGATATCAGCAGACTCCTTGGTGGTGAAGATTTAAGTCAAGACAGCACAGATGATGATCTTTCAAATCCGATTCTGTCAAAAATGACTTCTCTTGGTTTTCAGGGAAGTCCTATAATTGCTAATTTTAGAGTACGGGATACTGCCGAAATTAATTCTTACTTCCAAAATCCTCAAATTCGTTCGTTGTTACCGGTAGAACTTCGTTATGCAAAATTTGTGTGGGGGCTTCCTGTTGCCGACCCGCAAACAAGAGGAGGAGAAATTACGGCATTGTATGCTTTAAAAGGAAATCGCGACAACCTGCCACCTCTTGAAGGAGGAGTTGTTACTGATGCACGTCAGGAGTTTGACCAAATGAGTCGTGTGGTCGTTTCGATGCAAATGAATGCACGAGGAGCTAAAATTTGGGAAGAAATGACCGGAAAAGCATTTCAAAACAACAGTCAGATTGCTATTGTTCTCGATGATATCGTTTATTCTGCACCGGGCGTAACAACAGGAGCAATTTCTGGAGGACGAAGTCAAATTTCCGGAGACTTTACAGTGACTGAAGGACAAGATTTGGCAAACGTTCTGAGAGCAGGTAAACTACCAACTTCGGCTGAAATTATTCAAGCAGAAGTAGTCGGACCCACTTTAGGACAGGAAGCCATCAAAAGTGGTATTTATTCCTTTGTTGCTGCTTTTATACTTATTATGTTATGGATGATTGGTTATTACGGTAAAGCCGGCGGATTTGCCAATATCGCCTTGGTTGTCAACATCCTGTTTATTTTTGGAATTCTTGCGGGTATGGGAGCCGTTCTGACACTGCCGGGGATAGCCGGTATCATCCTTACCCTTGCTATGGCGATTGATGCTAACGTACTTATCTTTGAAAGAATTCGGGAAGAATACGACAAAGGAAAACATCAAAAGGAAGCGATTACTGACGGTTTTAAAAATGCACTGTCTTCCATTCTCGATGCGAATATCACAACCGGATTTATCGGTATTATCCTTCTTATCTTTGGTACTGGACCTATCCAAGGATTTGCAACTACCTTGTTAATCGGTATCGCTACTTCATTGTTTACAGCTATTTTTATTACCCGTTTGTTTATCGACAAATATGTATTCAGCAACAAACCTTTGACGTTTTCTACTCCTCTGACCAAAAATCTCTTTAAAAACTTTAATATCGATTTTCTTGGTAAAAGAAAAATTGCTTATGCAGTTTCCGGAGTTCTTATCGCCATTTCCCTGTTTTCGATTTTTACGAACGGATTCAACCTCGGAGTTGATTTTGTGGGAGGAAGAACTTATACTGTACGTTTTGATAAACCAATGGAATCTTCGGAAGTTCAAAGCTCATTAGTGGAGGTATTTGGAAGTGCAGAAGCAAAAACTTTCGGGAATCCAAATCAGCTGAAAATTACTACAAAATATAAAGTTGACGAACAATCAACTGAAGTGGATAATGAAGTGCAAGAAATGTTGTACGAAGCACTCATTCCGCATTTGCCTGCCGGATTTACATACGAGGATTTTACCAGAGTTGACGAAAACAAAACCGTTGGAGTGATGCAATCTATGAAAGTGGGACCAACCATAGCCAGTAACCTAAAAGCAGCGGCTTATTGGTCAGTCTTTGGTTCGTTACTGGTCATGTTTTTATATATTTTGGTGCGATTTAAAGGCTGGCAGTTTAGTTTGGGTGCCATTGCCGGTTTGGTTCACGATGCCATTATTATATTGGGTGCTTTCTCAATTTTCAGAAACATCATGCCTTTTTCGATGGAAGTTGACCAAGCCTTTATTGCTGCTATTTTGACTGCAATTGGTTATTCGATTAACGATACCGTGGTTGTATTTGACCGTATTAGAGAATATTATGTCAATAATCCTTCTTGGAGTTTCGTGAAAAAAGTAAACGACTCTCTTAACAGTACTATTAGCCGTACGATTAATACCTCACTCTCTACTTTATTGGTATTGATTGTGATGTTTATCTTCGGAGCCGATTCCCTACGCGGATTTATTTTTGCCTTAATTATCGGTGTGGTTGTAGGGGTATATTCAACACTTTATATCGCTACTCCAATTATGTATAGTACTGCCAAGAATACTGGATTGAGATTGAAAACTGTAGAAGAAAAAGAGGAAGAAGAGCGTGTTAATAAAGTAGCCGTATAATAGTTTGCTAAATATTGATAAAACCAAAAAACCGTCTCAAAAAGGGACGGTTTTTTATTTATGATTTATTTGAGAGTAAGTAATTATTCTTCAGAATCGGACTCCTCCATCGTATGGTAAACATTCTGAACGTCATCATCTTCTTCAATTTTTTCCAACAACTTTTCTACGTCTGTCATTTGTTCCGGTGTTAATTTTTTAGTCAGTTGCGGAATACGTTCAAAACCTGATGAAAGAATTTCGATTTGCTGTTTTTCTAAGTAAGATTGTATTTCTCCAAAATTTTCAAAAGGTGCGTAAATCAAAATGCCATCTTCATCCTCAAAAATTTCTTCAACACCGTGGTCGATGAGTTCCAATTCCAATTCCTCAATATCGATATTCTCCGGAGCAATCCTGAAATTGCACGTATGGTCAAACATAAAAGATACCGAGCCCGAAGTGCTTAAACTGCCATCACATTTATTAAAATAACTCCGAATATTAGCTACGGTTCGGGTGTTGTTGTCTGTTGCAGTTTCAATAAGAATCGCAATCCCGTGAGGCGCATATCCTTCAAAAAGAACTTCCTTAAAATCGCCCAAAGATTTATCGCTCGCACGTTTGATGGCGCGTTCAATATTATCTTTAGGCATGTTGACGGCTTTTGCGTTTTGGATGACGGCACGCAGTCTGGAATTGGTAGCCGGATCGGGACCGCCTTCTTTTACTGCCATCACAATGTCCTTTCCAATACGTGTAAAAGCTTTAGACATCGCAGCCCAACGCTTTAGTTTTCTTCCTTTTCTAAACTCAAAGGCTCTTCCCATAATTTATTATTTGCAAAAAAATATTTTAAAAAAAGTGTCCAAAGATATAAAATCAATGAGAAAATATCGGTAATAAATGGTCTCTAAAAATGTGGATTACTCCTGATTTTAAATTTTAAATTCAATCATTTATTACGGCACTTAAAAATAAGCGTAGCCTCATAAAATTCTATTATCTTGCAAGCAACTAAAATTTCAGCCAATTTTTGATATTGTTTATCAAATGAAGAAAAATCAAAATCAAAGAACGCCGCATTTTAATCCGTTTCTAATTGGATTAATTTGCGGATTGTACCCATTCTTATTTTATTATTCCAACAACTATTCTGCGATAAATTCGTGGGAACATTTCGGCTTTTTCGCACTTTTCTTTATCGGAATTCCGGTTGTCGCTTTTTATGCATTAAAAGGAGTTTTATATTTAATTCCAACCCTCAGAAAATATCAAAATGAACTTATTTTTATAGGAATTGTAATGGTTGCCGCCACATTGTTGTCGCAAGCAATGTATCTGACAATTAAGAAAAAAATGTTGGCAGTGTTGTTGGTAATCACAGTAATTGTAGCTTGGAAAATCGGAAAACAATATTATAAAGTGCTCATTTTGATTGGAATTATGGCTGTGATTCCGTTGGTTAAAAATATTATTCATATTTACGAACATCATAAAAAAATAGAATGGACAACACTTCCTGATGATATCGCCAATGTGAAATTTAAAAAAACGCCCAATATTTATCTCATTCAACCCGACGGCTATGTAAGTAAGAATATGATGGAATCGGAGCCGTATAATTTTCAAAATCCGTTTTACGATTGGTTGTCAGAACAAGGGTTTAAGATATATGATGATTTCAGAAGCAATTATCCGGCGAGTCTGACTTCAAATTCATCTTTGTTGTCAATGAAACAACATCGATTTGGCGATATGATGTTTCCTTCGATTGAAATGCCAAATGCACGCGATTTTATTGCGGGAAAAAGCAATGTTTCGGAAATTTTTAAAAACAACGGATATCAAACATTTTTCATCGTCAAAGACGAATATTTTCAACAAAATAGACCGGAGTCCGGATTTGATTATTACAATATCGATTTTGATGAAATTCCTTATTTCAGTGATGACAACAATGTGAAAAAAGATGTTTTAGCCGATATTAAAGCTGCGATGGACACAGTAAAAACCGATAAACCCAGATTTTATTTTATCGAAAAATTATTGCCACATCACATTTATTTTAACGATACAAAAGAAGAAGAAAGGAAATCTTATCTTGAAAGAATCAAACAAGTCAATGATTGGTTGCAAGAGACCGTTTCCTATATTGCTGAAAATGATTCCGATGCCATCATCATTATTCTTGCAGATCACGGTGGTTGGGTCGATATCGGAAGTTATGATGAAATGTTCAGTACTACCGATGCCAAACAATTAAATTCCATTTATTCAACATTGGCAGCCATTCGATGGAATGGGAATTTATCGGAAGGTTTTGATACAGAATTGAGAAGCAATGTGAATCTTTTTCGAGTCCTTTTTGCAAATTTGAGCGAAGACGCTTCTTATTTAAAATATATGGAAGACAATTCGAGTTATAATCTTAAAAAAGGAAGTTTCCGAAATTCGGTTCAAGCAGTTTTAGACGATAAAGGACAGGCAATTGCAAAATAAATTCAAGTGAAAGAAATTCAAGTTTTTCCATATAATTCCAATAAAAAGCAGAAGTGGGATTCTTTTATATCGAATGCCAAAAACGCTACTTTTTTGTTCCAACGGGATTTTTTAGAATATCATGCGCATCGCTTTGAAGATTTTTCGTTGATGATGTATGATAAAAATGAACTTGTGGCAGTGCTCCCGGCAAACAAAACCAACAATGAAATTTATTCTCATCAAGGATTGTCCTATGGCGGATTGGTTTTAAAAAAAGAAATTCACTTTGAGACGGTCGCGGCGGTCTTAAAATCGATTTTGGAATACTTGGACGAACAAGAAATAACCAAATTACATTTAAAATTATTACCCAAAATTTATCATCTTTTCCCGAGCGATGAAATTGACTATTTGCTTTTTAAGTTAAATTCAAAACGAACACGTTGCGATATCGCTTCTGTTATCGATTATGAAAATCGGTTGAAAATCACATCTTCCAACCGAATTCGCGGATTGAAAAAAGCAAAAAAGAATAATCTGGAAATACGAAAAGAAACTGATTTTGAACCTTTTTGGAACCAAGTATTGACTCCAAATCTCCAAGCTGCCCACAATACCGAACCTGTACATTCATTGGCTGAAATACAACATTTACAAAAGCTGTTTCCCAATAAAATTCAGCAATACAGTGTTTATGACGCATTCGAGATTGTTGCCGGAACGACTGTTTTTGCAACTGAAAAAGTGGTGCATTTACAATATATTTCTGCATTTCAAAAAGGTCGTGCCACAGGTGCGCTGGATTTGCTTTTTCACCATTTGATAGCAGAATTTGCTAACAAAAGATATTTTACCTTTGGAATTTCCAATGAACAACAAGGTCAAAAGGTAAATAAAGGATTGTTACATTGGAAAGAAACTTTCGGAGCACGTTCAATTGCTTATGAGTTTTATACTATAGAAACTAAAAATCATCCTTTGCTTAATACCCTTTTCTTATGATTCCGTTTTTGGATTTAAAAGCAATCAATGCAAGATATGAAAGTGAATTTCAACAGAAATTGGCTCAATTTTTATTTAGCGGACGTTATATTTTAGGAAACGAAGTAAAGACGTTTGAAGAAAATTTTGCACACTATTGCGGAACGAAATACTGCATCGGAGTTGGAAACGGATTGGATGCCTTGCGATTGATTTTGGAAGGATATAAAGTTTTAGGAAAATTAAAAAAAGGCGATGAAATTCTCGTAGCGGCAAATACGTTTATAGCAACTGTTTTGGCAATTGAGCAAGCCGGATTAAAACCTGTTTTGGTCGAAACTGAAGCAACCACTTTTAATTTTGATTTAAAAGCATTGGAAAAAGCGGTAACCGATAAAACCCGAGCTCTCATGCCGGTACATTTATACGGTCAACTTTCACCAATGGAAGCAATCATAAAATTGGCAAAAACAAAAAAAATGTTGGTCATTGAAGATGCAGCACAAGCACATGGCGCAATTGATAAAAACGGAAATCGAGCGGGAAATTTAGGTGATGCAGCAGGATTTAGTTTTTATCCCGGGAAAAATCTCGGAGCTTTGGGAGATGGCGGTGCAGTAACCACAAATGATGAAAAACTTGCCATTGCAATTTCCCAATTGAGAAATTACGGAAGTTCCGAAAAGTACAAACACATTTACAAAGGCTTTAATTCCAGATTGGACGAAATTCAAGCTGCTTTTTTAAATTGTAAATTGCCGTTCTTGGATGAAGATAACAAACGCAGGCAGCAAATTGCAAAAAGGTATTTGAGTGAAATTAAAAATCCAAAAATTCAGTTGCCACAATACGATGATGATGCAGCTCATGTTTTTCATTTGTTTGTGATTAGAACAAACAATCGAAAAGCTTTGGAAAATCATTTGAACCAAAACGAAATAGGTTGCTTGATTCATTACCCCATTGCGCCACATCAGCAAGAAGCTTTTTCTGAATTCGCAACACTACATTTGCCGACAACTGAATTACTTCACAAACAGGTGCTGAGCATTCCGATAAGTCCTGTGATGACGGAAAATCAAGTAAGTCGGATAATTGAAGTTTTAAATGCATTTTAAATTGTTTTGAAACTCCCGAACTTCATAAAAAACAATCTTCTTTTAAAGATGACTTCTTTAAACGCCGGCGTTATTGGCGTGCGTTTGGTGATTTCACTTTTTATTCAGCGATTGTTAGCGCAAATGGTGGGCGAAGCCGGAATTGCAAAAATCGGTTCCTTGCGAAACCTCATAGAAATGCTTAGTTCATTTGCATCAGTCGGTGTTTTCAGCGGAATTGTAAAATACATCGCACAATACAAGGACGACAAAGAACAACTGCAGAAATTGTTTTCAACCACCACGGTTTTTATCCTTTTTGGTTCCGTAACTGTTTTCTGTGTGCTCTTTTTCGGTGCAAGTTATTTTAGCCAAGTAATTTTTGAATCAGAAGAATATATTTTTCTAATTCGTTTGTTGGCAATCTTAATTCCATTTATTGGAATTTATCGAGTGTATAACGGCGTTGTCAATGGACTGTCGCGTTACAAACGTTTGGCGGGCATCGAGTTTTTCAGCTATCTCGTCAGTTCGATTTTAACTGTCGTTTTATTGCTTACTTACGGTCTGAACGGAGCGATGATTGCCATCGCCATCACGCCTGTTTTTCAACTTACGGTGCTTTTGCTCATATTCGGAAGAATCTTAAAAGAATACGTTCAATTTTCAAAACTTTCTTTTAAAATTCCAATGGCTCGGGAATTGTTGGCTTTTTCCTTAATGTCGTTCTTTTCTACCGTCTTGCTAAATTATGTGGAAATCGATATTCGTGTGATGATTCAAAACAAAATTCATATTGATGATGCAGGAATCTGGACGGCGATGACCAATATTTCAAAAAATTATATGGTTTTTTCCAACGCTATTTTTTCACTGTACGTTCTGCCAAAATTTGCAAGTATTTTTACCAGAAACGAATTCAAAAAAGAACTTTTCAATATCTATAAAACGCTTTTGCCGCTATTTGGAATCGGAATGTTGTTGATTTATTTTCTGAGAGATTATGTCATTCAGATTATTTATCCTGATTTCACCGAAATGTCCACCTTATTTAAGTGGCAATTATTGGGCGATTTCGTAAGATTGGCATCATTAGTTCTCGGTTATCAATTTTTAGCAAAACGCTTGGTCCGGAATTTTATATTTACTGAAATTCTTTCTCTCGGATTGTTTTACGGATTTGCTTATTACTTGACGGATATTTACGGCGTAGAAGGCGTGGTTATTGCACATTTTATCAGATACATACTTTATTTTATGGTCGTATTGGGGTTGGTTTTCAGATACTTTAATAAAAAGAAAAAGAAAGTGCCGATTGATTGATGTTTAAACCACAAGTTAAATGAATAGATTCATTTTGATTACAGTAAAAAGTTCGTTTTAATCCGTTAATAAATCAGTTTTTAAAAAAACAATCATTTATGTGCAGTCTTTTTTATCTTTGGAGTTATGCAACAAGTTAAAATTATAGAATGTCCGCGCGACGCCATGCAGGGAATAAAAGATTGGATTCCGACAGAGAAGAAAATCACTTACATTCAGTCGTTGCTAAATTGTGGTTTTGATACAATTGATTTTGGAAGTTTTGTGTCGCCCAAAGCAATTCCTCAAATGAAAGATACTGCCGAGGTATTGTCCAAACTTGATTTATCAAGGACAAAAAGCAAATTATTGGCGATTGTGGCAAATTTGCGCGGCGCAGAAGATGCTGTACAACATCCCGAAATACAGTATTTGGGTTATCCGTTTTCTATTTCCGAGAATTTTCAAATGCGAAACACGCATAAAACAATAGCTGAGTCTATCGTGATTTTGGATGAAATCTTAAATTTAGCGCATCAAAATAACAAAGAAGTTGTCGCTTATTTGTCTATGGGTTTTGGAAATCCGTACGGAGATCCTTGGAATGTTGAAATCGTTTCAGAATGGACAGAAAAATTGGCGACAATGGGTGTGAAGATTTTATCTCTCAGCGATACAATAGGAAGTTCCACACCGGAAATTATTACCTATTTATTTTCCAATCTGATTCCACAATATCCCGATATCGAATTTGGCGCACATTTGCATACCACTCCGCAAGCTTGGTTTGAAAAAGTCGATGCCGCATATAAATCCGGATGTTATCGTTTTGACGGCGCAATCCAAGGATTTGGAGGTTGCCCGATGGCAAAAGATGAACTTACCGGAAATATGCCTACCGAAAAAATGCTCAGTTATTTTACATCTAATAAAATAGAAACCGGCATCAATTCAATGGCATTTGAAAGTGCTTACAATAAAGCTTTAGATATTTTCACTGTTTATTTTTAAGATGTCTTTGAATAAATTAAAATTTCCCAAATCATATTCATGAAAAAGTTCTTTCCGTTAATTTTCTGCCTACTTCTGATTTCTTGTAACGTATCAAAATCAACCGTTAGTAAAACTTCTGATGGAAAAGTTACCTTTAAAATAGTGCAATTAAATGATGTTTATGAAATTGCTCCTTTAAATAATGGACAATACGGAGGAATGGCGCGTGTTGCTTATCTAAGAGATTCCATTCAAAAAGTGAATCCAAATACATTTTTGGTTATGGCGGGAGATTTTTTGAATCCTTCGCTGCTGAGTTCGTTGAGATATGAAGGGGCGCGTATTCATGGAAAACAAATTGTCGAAGTGATGAATGCCATGAATTTTGATTTAGTCACTTTTGGAAATCATGAATTTGATTTGAATCAATCAGAATTGCAACAACGTTTGGATGAATCAAATTTCAACTGGACTTCGGCAAACACGCGTCAGGTTGTAAACGGAAATGTTGAATATTTTTATGCCGATAAAGATGGCGAAAAAAGAAAAGTAACGGATTATTCGATTTTTACAGTTAAAGATTCAGACGGCGACAGCATTAATCTGGGAATATTCGGTCTTACAATAGATTCAAATCCAAAAGATTATGTTCATTATAATGATATTTATGAAGAATCAAAACGTGTTTATAACGAGATGAAAAATCAAACCGATATTATCGTCGGTTTGACGCATATTTCATTAGCACAAGATAAAAAAGTTGCCCGACAACTTCCTGAATTACCTTTGATAATGGGAGGTCATGAACATCATAATATGTTGATTGAAGAAGGAAATACAATGATTGCCAAAGCCGATGCCAATGCCAAAACAATTTATGTTCACACCTTTACTTACGATAAGAATACACAAAACTTAACGCTCGACTCCGAATTGGTGTGGGTTACCGATAAAGTGAAATCGGATAGTGAAGTTGAAAAAATCGTCGAAAAATGGAATTGGATTATGGAAGAGGAGTTAAAAAAAGTCATTTCAAATCCTGACGAAATAATCTATCATGCAGAAATTCCTTGGGATGGAACTGACAGTTCAAGCCGCGGAAAGCAGACAAATTTGGGTGAGATTATTACAAAATCAATGAAGTTTTCCTATAAAGACGAAGCACAGGCTGCCATCGTAAATGGAGGTTCCATTCGTGTTGACGATGAATTACAAGGTGCAATTTCAAGCAAAGACATTTTTAGAATTTTATTGTTTGGAGGAAGTGTTGTACAAGTTAAGATGAAGGGAAGTTTGCTAATCGAAGTTTTGGATTACGGCGTAAAAAGCAGGGGTACAGGTGCTTATTTGCAACGTTACAACTTAGCTGAAAATGACGAAAAACAATGGGAAATCAGTAAAAATCAAATTCAACCTAATGAAGTTTATACAATAGCGATGAGTGATTTTTTGTTGCGCGGATTAGACATTCCGTTTTTAACTCCCGAGCATCCTGAAGTACTGGAAGTTTATATTCCGAAAGAAGGTGAAATACCCGGCGATATCAGACGCGCAATCATACATTATTTAAAATCTCATAAAAATTAAACAAACAGCTATTATTTATTGATAAACAACTCAGTTGCATTGCTATTTTTGCTATATTTGCATGCAATTAATAACAATCAGAACTTTTTGCAAACAGCTAAGCTTTAATTGTTTACCCTAAAATTAATTGCAATGACTACACAAGATGACAAAATAGTTGGAGAGGGATTGACCTATGATGATGTTTTACTGATTCCTGCATATTCTGAAGTACTCCCACGCGAAGTTTCTACTAAAACTCGTTTTTCTAAAAATATCACGCTCAATATTCCGATTGTTTCCGCAGCAATGGATACAGTAACCGAAAGCGCCATGGCAGTAGCAATGGCACGAGAAGGCGGCATTGGTGTGATTCACAAAAACATGACCATCGATGAACAAGCGGCAGAAGTTAGAAAAGTAAAACGTGCAGAAAGCGGAATGATTATCGATCCGGTAACTTTGAAAAAACACAATACGGTTCGCGATGCGCAACAAACCATGAGAGAATACAGCATTGGCGGAATTCCGATAATTGACGATGAAGGAATATTAATCGGAATTGTAACCAATAGAGATTTGAGATTCGAAAAAGATTTGGATCATAAATTGGAAGAAGTAATGACTTCCAAAAATCTCGTAACCGTGATCCCGGGAACTTCCATGGAAGAAGCCGAAATTATTCTTCAACGACACAAAATTGAAAAACTTCCCGTTGTTGACCAACAAGGAAAACTGGAAGGGTTAATTACTTTCCGAGATATTACCAAACTTACGCAAAAACCTTTTGCCAATAAAGACCAATTTGGACGTCTTCGCGTCGCTGCAGCATTGGGAGTTACTCCTGATGTGATGAAACGCACCGAAGCTTTGGTAAATGCGCAAGTAGATGCCGTCATTGTGGATACTGCTCACGGACATACAAAAGGAGTGGTTCAAGTGTTGAAACAGATTAAAGAAAAATTTCCCGAATTGGATGTTGTCGTAGGAAATATAGCAACGGCTGAAGCTGCAAAGTATTTGGTGGATGCCGGTGCAGATGCGGTAAAAGTTGGAATCGGTCCGGGTTCAATTTGCACTACGAGAGTGGTGGCAGGAGTTGGTTACCCGCAGTTTTCCGCAGTATTGGAAGTAGCAAAAGCAATTAAAGATTCCGGGGTTCCGGTAATTGCAGACGGCGGCATCCGATATACCGGTGATATTCCTAAAGCCATCGCCGCAGGAGCTGATTGCGTGATGCTCGGTTCTCTTTTGGCCGGAACTAAAGAATCTCCGGGGGAAACAATAATCTACGAAGGAAGAAAATACAAATCTTATCGTGGAATGGGTTCTGTAGAAGCGATGAAACAAGGCTCAAAAGATCGTTATTTCCAAGATGTTGAAGATGATATCAAAAAACTCGTCCCCGAAGGAATTGTTGGAAGAGTGCCTTATAAAGGTGAATTGTATGAAAGTATGACTCAGTTTATCGGCGGACTTAAAGCCGGAATGGGATATTGCGGAGCGAAAAATATCGAAGCTTTAAAAGAAAACGGAAAATTCGTAAAAGTTACCTTTTCCGGAATTGCGGAAAGTCATCCGCACGATGTTACAATTACAAAAGAGGCGCCTAATTACAGCAGATAAATCAAAATCAAATAAAGCTAAAGCCCGAAATAGTTTCAGTTGAGATTATTTCGGGTTATTTTTTTACTTTCTTCCCAAAAACGGAATCTATAATCGTATTGATTCCCGAAAAAGCAAAATAAACAGCACCGATTGCCACAGTTAATCCCAGCGCTAAAAAAACAAACAACATAAAATTCTCTTTATTCAAAAAAGACAGGGTAATTAAATAAGGTCCCAAAAACATCAGCGGAAGTGAAATAGCTAACCTTTTGATTCCTTTTTTTAAAATTGACAAATCAGTTCCTTTGCTCATGGTTATAGTTATTTATGGCGTCTCGCACATTTTTGTATTTATGAAGCAAATATTCTGCTTCATCTTTTGATATTTTTAATTCTTCCTGAATCATTCGGATGCCGCGGTCTATCAATTTGTGATTGCTGAGTTGCATATCAATCATCCGATTTCCTTTGATACGCCCGAGTTTAATCATCGTCGTAGTAGAAATCATATTGAGAATCATTTTTTGAGCAGTTCCCGCTTTCATTCGCGAGCTTCCCGAAACAAATTCAGGTCCAACAACAGCCACAATCGGATATTTTGCTGCCAAAGCCAAAGGACTTCCATCGTTACAAGTAATGCAAGATGTATCAATTCCGTTTTCATTGCAATACTCAATGGCTCCTACCACATAAGGCGTTGTACCTGAAGCGGCAATCCCGACTACAAAATCTTTATTTGTAATTCGATAAGCTTGCAAATCTTTCCAACCTTCTTCTTCAGAATCTTCTGCAAATTCCACTGCTTTTCGAATGGCAGAATCTCCGCCGGCAATCAGTCCGATGACCAAATCTTCACGAACGCCAAAAGTGGGAGGACATTCGCTGGCATCGAGAATCCCCAGACGACCGCTGGTTCCGGCACCGATGTAAAATAAACGACCGCCATTTTTCAGTTTCTCCACAATGACCGAAACCGCAGCTTCTATTTGAGGAATGACCTTAGAAACTGCATGGGCAACCGTTTGATCTTCCCGATTGATGTTTTTCAACAATTCCCCTAAACTCATCGACTCCAAATGATTGTAGTGCGAATCGGCTTCAGTGGTTTTTATAAAATTCATGAAGATGATTTTATGCGAAGATACGGATTCTCAAAAGAGTTTTATAAATTCAAAAGAATCAATTAATGTGAAGATTTAAAATTTGTCAATAAAATAAGAGTTGTTTTCAAGGATTTGATAACAACTCTTAAAGTAAATAAATTAGTGGAGAATTTACTGTCCGACTTTTCTTAAAGAATTTCGCTGAAGATTGTAAACGTCAGAAACTACTTTTCCGGTTTGTTCATCATAACGTTCCACAACAAAATTTCCCTCGGCATTAAAATATCCAAATGAAGATTTTCCGTCTCTGGAAATAATGTAATATCCGTCTTGAGAACTGGGTTTAATGATTGCATATTCTCTATCTGCTACGTTATCGCGTACAGTCATTAATCGATATCCTTCTCTGTCTTCTTCATCTAAAAATTGAAAATGATTTCCTTCAAATTCATAATTTACATCTGTATCAACTTCTACAGGTTCCATCACTACCGATTGATTGACTTTATTGGCATCTTCTTCATTCAAACGCATTTTTTGACTCGTTGTTTGTGACGCACGTTGTGTTGCGGTGCGAGTTCCTTGGTTGTCGGTAACTGTCTTTTTGGTAATTACAGTTTCTGATGACGTGTTTTTTGTCTTCTGAGCAAAAGTAATCGTGCTTAAAAGCATCGCTCCGATGATGATAAAATGTTTCATAACTATTTTATTATTGTTTAAGTTCAAAACTAATTAGATATTGTGTTAAATAATTTTAATATCAATATAATTCTTTAATAAAATCATCATTGTCTATTAAAGTCAGAAGAACGATTTTGAAAATGGTTTTACAGCGAAAGTAATCTTAGAGTTTTACTGAAAATGCTCAATTAAACGATGAGAGAACAAATTTTTTCCAACTCCGTATAAAACGTATATTTGCACCCTTAAAATCTGAAAATCATGAAAGCAGGAATTGTAGGGTTGCCGAATGTGGGAAAATCGACGTTGTTTAATTGTCTGAGCAATGCAAAAGCACAAAGCGCAAATTTTCCGTTTTGCACCATCGAACCGAATATTGGCGTCGTAAATGTTCCGGACAAGCGTCTTGAAAAACTCGAAGAGCTGGTCAAGCCCGAGCGTGTACTTCCTGCAACCGTTGAAATCGTAGATATTGCCGGACTTGTAAAAGGAGCAAGCAAAGGAGAAGGATTGGGAAATCAGTTTTTGGCAAACATTCGCGAAACCGATGCTATTTTACATGTTTTAAGGTGTTTTGATAATGATAATATCGTCCATGTCGATGGAAGTGTAAATCCAATTCGGGATAAAGAAACCATTGATATGGAACTCCAATTAAAAGACTTGGATACCGTAGAGAAAAAATTGGAAAAGGTAAAGCGTGCCGCAAGAACCGGAAATAAAGAAGCTCAGAAAGAAGAAACCATTCTCATAAAGTTAAAACAAGGACTTGAAGCCGGAAAATCTGTTCGTGCAATTGATTTTACAGACGATGAAAGAAAAGATTTTGTAGCGGATATGCAACTAATCACCGACAAGCCTGTGCTCTATGTGTGCAATGTCGATGAAGCCTCTGCTGCAACCGGAAATGCTTATGTAGAGCAGGTAAAAAAAGCTGTTGCCGGTGAAAATGCAGAAGTTTTGGTGTTAGCCGTTGGAACGGAAGCCGATATCACGGAATTGGAAACCTATGAAGAACGTCAAATGTTTTTGGAAGATTTAGGACTTGATGAAGCGGGTTCTTCAAAACTCATTCGCAGTGCTTATAAATTACTGGATTTACAAACTTATTTTACGGCAGGTGTCAAAGAAGTTCGCGCTTGGACAATTCCAGTCGGTGCAACTGCTCCCCAGGCAGCCGGCGTAATTCATTCGGATTTTGAAAAAGGGTTCATTCGCGCCGAAGTCATTAAATATGATGATTTTGTAAAATACGGAAGTGAAGCAAAAGTAAAGGAAGCCGGGAAAATGGGCGTAGAAGGAAAAGAATACATCGTACAAGACGGTGATATTATGCATTTTAGATTTAACGTCTAAAAACGCTTTTTATTCATAAAGGTTCAATCGTTTTCGCATCTGATTTATTTCCGATTCCAATTGCCGGATGCGTTCCAGCATTTCATTAATGGTGCAAAGTCCTTCAAAATTAATTCCCAAATCGCGGTGCAGACGAAAAAGCTTTTCGATAATGAGAATGTCATTTTCATCGATAAGAATTTCATCGTTTTCAGTTTTAGGAATTATCAATTCCTGCTCGAATAGTTCATAGATAAATTGCGATTCTATCTGCGAATGTTTTGTATAAGTACTCAATAAAATATACTTTTCTGTAGTCATAACTATAGTTTTGCAAGTTGTTCAAAGAATTCTTTTTCCTCAGCCGATAAGTTGGTGGGAATATTTACTTTGTAAGTGAGAATCAAATCTCCAAAACGTCCTTCTTTTTTATAAATGGGAAGTCCTTTTCCGGCTAATTTAACTTTGGTATCGTTTTGCGTTCCCGGTTTAACTTTTAATTTTACTTTTCCCGAGAGTGTATCAACAGTAATATCACCACCTAAAACAGCGGTATAAAGTGAAATTTCTTGATTTAGATACAAATCGCTTCCCAATCGTTTAAACGGTGTATCGTTCAAAATCTCGAAAGTAATGTATAAATCGCCTTTAGGTCCGCCATTCATTCCTTCTCCGCCATATCCTTTGATTCTGATGGTTTGTCCGTCTTCCACACCTGCGGGAATGGTCAATCTTATTTTTTTATCGCCTAATGAAATGGTCTGTTTTTCGGTTTTGAGAACATCCGTCAATTGAAGCCGAAGCGTTGCATTAAAATCCTGTCCCTTAAACCCGGAAGTTCGAGAGCGTTGCTTTTCGGAAAAACCGCCGCCGAACATAGATTCAAAAAAGTCGGAGAATTGGTTTGAGTCAAAACCTTCGCCTCCCGAAGTGTAAGTATATTGACCTCCGGTTTCGCCAAATCCGCCAAAACCACGTGATTGTTGTTGCTTTCTTGCTTGCTCGTAAGCTTCGGAATGTTGCCAATCTTTGCCGTACTGATCGTATTTTTTTCGTTTTTCAGGATTGCTTAAAACTTCATTTGCTTCATTTATTTGTTGAAATTTTTGTTGCGCCTGAGGATTGTTTGGATTTAAATCAGGATGAAGTTTCCTTGCTAATTTTCGATAGGCTTTTTTTATTTCATCTTGCGTGGCATTTTTATCCACACCCAAAATTTTATAATAATCTATGAATTCCATTTCAAAAAAATTGAAGTGATAAATACGATATGAAATTAAAAAATATTATTCAGATTATCCATATCCTTTTCACAACTTTAAAATGTAGCTGTGGTAAGAAAAATGGAATTTGCATTTCTCTTTTAAAATGTTATATTTCGTTGAATTGAAACAAACAATTATCTTACTTAAAAAGTGTTTATTAATTTCGCGCAAAACCGTTTTACACCTTAGCGCGAATCCTTATATTTAGCACATTTACAACAGCACTATGAGCAGTACTTATACAGAAGAGAATATTCGTTCCCTGGATTGGAAAGAACACATCCGCATGCGTCCGGGAATGTATATCGGAAAACTTGGTGATGGCTCTTCTCCCGATGATGGAATTTATATCTTACTAAAAGAAGTAATAGACAATTCTATCGATGAATTCGTGATGGGAGCGGGAAAAACCATTGAAGTTAGAATTAAAGACAATGAGGTAAAAGTACGTGATTTTGGGCGGGGCATTCCACTGGGAAAAGTGGTGGATGTCGTTTCTAAAATGAATACCGGCGGGAAATACGATACGCGTGCTTTTAAAAAATCTGTAGGATTAAACGGCGTTGGAACCAAAGCGGTCAATGCGCTTTCCTCTTTTTTCAGAGTTGAATCGGTGCGTGAAAATAAATTAAAAGCAGCAGAATTTTCTACGGGTGATTTAACTTTTGAATCGGAAGTTGAAGAATCAGGACGCCGAAAAGGTACAAAGGTGAATTTCCGACCGGATGAAACTATTTTTAAAAATTTTAAATTCAGAACGGAATATGTCATCCGGATGCTTAAAAATTATGTTTATCTCAATCCGGGGCTTACAATTGATTTTAACGGAGAAAAGTTTTATTCCGAAAACGGTTTAAAAGATTTGTTGCTGGAAACCATCAGTGAAGAAGAAAGTGCTTATCCGATAATCCATCTCAGAGGAAACGATATCGAAATCGCATTAACTCACAGCAAAACGCAGTACAGTGAAGAGTATCACAGTTTTGTTAACGGTCAAAATACTACTCAGGGCGGAACACATTTAAACGCTTTTCGCGAAGCCTTGGTAAAAACCATTCGGGAATTTTACAATAAAAATTACGATGCGAGTGACATTCGCAAATCCATTGTCGCCGCAATCAG
>CAZWVT010000006.1:0-6020 GCA_964636665.1 uncultured Flavobacteriaceae bacterium | reverse complement strand
CTTCACAATAAAAAATTAAGAGATTGCCGGATTCATCTTCACGACATTAAAAACGAACGAAATTTAGAATCCACATTATTTATCACCGAGGGAGATTCGGCAAGCGGAAGCATTACCAAAAGCAGGGATGTCAATACGCAAGCAGTTTTTTCATTGCGAGGAAAACCGCTGAATACTTATGGAATGACTAAAAAAATTGTCTATGAAAACGAAGAGTTTAACCTCCTTCAGGCGGCTTTAAACATTGAAGATTCCATAGAAAATTTAAGATACAACAATATTGTAATTGCAACGGATGCGGATGTTGACGGAATGCACATTCGGTTACTGCTGATAACTTTCTTTTTGCAATTTTTCCCGGAAATTATCAAAGAAGGACATCTTTACATTTTGCAAACGCCTCTTTTTAGAGTGCGAAACAAAAAAGAAACCATTTATTGTTATTCCGAAGAAGAACGGATTTACGCCATTGATAAATTAAAACCCAATCCCGAGATAACCCGTTTTAAAGGACTCGGTGAAATTTCTCCGGATGAATTTAAAAATTTTATCGGAAACGATATGCGTCTCGACCCGGTGATGATTGACAAAACCATGAGTATTGAGGAATTATTGTCGTTTTATATGGGAAAAAATACGCCCGAACGGCAAGAATTTATCATCGAAAACCTTAAAGTAGAATTGGATGAAGTCGCAGTTTAAAAAATAATTATACAAAATAGAAGCTGATAAATAAATGAACGAAAAGTTTGATAAATCACAAATGCCTTCTTCAGAGGATCAAGAAAATTCAAACAACGAAACCATTACCAAAGTTACCGGAATGTATCGGGATTGGTTTTTGGATTATGCAAGTTATGTAATACTGGAACGAGCAGTTCCGGCGATTGAAGACGGATTTAAACCGGTTCAACGACGGATTATGCAATCGATGAAAGATTTGGATGACGGCCGTTATAACAAAGTCGCCAATATCGTCGGACATACCATGCAATATCACCCGCACGGAGATGCCAGTATCGGAGATGCGATGGTGCAAATCGGACAAAAAGATTTGCTGATTGACACGCAGGGAAACTGGGGAAACATCCTTACCGGTGACGGCGCTGCAGCTCCGCGATACATTGAAGCGCGACTTTCTAAATTTGCTTTGGAAATTGTTTACAATCCAAAAATCACCAATTGGCAAGCTTCTTATGACGGACGGAGAAAAGAACCCATCAACCTGCCGGTAAAATTTCCATTGTTGCTCCATCAAGGTGCAGAAGGAATTGCAGTGGGACTTTCTACAAAAATTCTTCCGCATAATTTTAATGAATTAATAGACGCATCGATTAAACACCTGCAAGGCAAAAAATTTCAATTATTTCCCGATTTTCCAACCGGCGGAATTATTGATGTAACCGCTTATAACGACGGACTTCGAGGTGGAAGGATTCGCAGTCGTGCGCGCATCAACCAATTGGATAAAAATACATTGGTTATCAATGAAATTCCTTTTGGAACAAATACTTCTTCGCTTATCGACACCATTCTTAAAGCAAATGAAAAAGGGAAGATAAAAATTAAAAAAATTGAAGATAATACTGCTGCCGAAGTAGAAATTCTCATTCATTTACCATCAGGTATTTCTCCTGACAAAACAATCGATGCGCTTTATGCTTTTACCGGTTGCGAAACTTCAATTTCACCGCTTGGTTGCGTTATTGAAAATAACAAGCCGTTGTTTGTCGGTGTTTCTGAAATGCTGAGAAGAAGTACCGACCGAACCGTTCAACTTATAAAGCATGAACTTGAAATCCAATTGGATGAAGTAGAAGAACAGTGGCATTTTGCATCTTTGGAACGCATTTTTATCGAAAATAGAATTTATCGCGATATCGAAGAAGAAGAAACTTGGGAAGGCGTAATTTCTGCCATCGATAAAGGACTTCAACCGCATATCAAACATTTAAAAAGACAAGTTACCAGAGACGATATTGTACGTTTGACGGAAATCAGAATCAAACGGATTTCTAAATTTGATATTGATAAAGCACAGCAGCGAATTGAAGCTTTGGAAGAACAAATTGCGCAACTAAAAAATCATCTGAATAATTTAATTGCATACGTAATTGATTTTTTTAAAAGAATTAAAAAGAATTACGGAGCCAATCGCAGCAGAAAATCTGAAATCAGAATATTTGATGAAATTGAAGCTACAAAAGTTGTAATCAGAAATACCAAACTCTACGTCAATCGGAAAGAAGGTTTTGTCGGAACAAGCATGCGGCGCGATGAATACGTAACCGATTGCAGTGATATTGATGACATTATAGTTTTTACCCAAGACGGAAAAATGATGGTTACAAAAGTCGATGCCAAAACATTTGTCGGCAAAGACATTATCCACGTAGCTGTTTTTAAAAGGAAAGACAAACGTACCATCTACAATATGATTTACCGCGACGGAACCAAAGGTGCTTCGTATATAAAACGTTTTGCAGTAACTTCGATAACCCGAGACAGGGAATATGATTTAACCAGTGGGAGCAAAGGGTCCAAGGTGCTTTATTTTACGGCCAATCCCAACGGAGAAGCCGAAATGGTAACCGTTCATTTGCGACAAACGGGCAGTATTAAAAAACTGAAATTTGATTTGGATTTTGCCGAACAATTGGTAAAAGGTCGCAATTCCAAAGGAAATGTTGTAACCAAACATCCCATCAAAAGAATTGAATTAAAAGAAAAGGGTTTGTCAACCCTGAAGCCTCGAAAAATATGGTTTGACGAAACCGTTCAACGCCTGAATGTAGATGAGCGCGGTGAACTTTTAGGAGAATTTAAAAAAGATGACAGATTGTTGATCATCAGTCAGAAAGGATTGGTAAAAACCGTGATTCCCGACTTGTTGCTCAGGTTTGACGATGATATGATTGTATTGGAAAAATGGAATCCAAACAAACCGATTACCGCCATTTATTGGGAAGGGGAGAAAGAGTTGTTTTATGTAAAGCGATTTTTAATTGATAATCCCGACAAAGAAGAAGTCGTCATAACCGATCATCCCAATTCCTATCTCGAGAAAATTTTTACCGATTATCGTCCGGTTGCCGAAGTGGTTTTTGTAAAAAAGCGCGGTCAAGAACGAGAAGACAATTTGGAAGTGGATTTGGAATCTTTTATTGCAATCAAAGGGATAACGGCAATGGGAAATCAGCTGACCAAAGAAAAAGTTTTGGAAATCAATTCTCTTGAGTCTTTGCCTTATGAGGAATCTGAAGAAATCACTCAAGAGCTTAAAGATGAAACTTCTAAAATGGATAAACCTGATACACAAACAGAAATTACGGATGATTCCGATAAAAAAAAAGATTTAAAAACCGATGAAACCGGTCAGGGCTTGTTGTTTTGATTTGTTTTATTTCAGTTTTCGGATGTTAATTTATGCAGAAATAGAGTTGCTGGAAGAGGTTGTTTTGTGATATTTTTATTCTAAACTCAATGTAAAAATCAAATTTATCGAATAGTAATTATTTATTGAATTTATGCTGTAGATTGAATTGACTCCCATTCCAAATTTTTGGCTTAACCAAAACTTCATATTAAATTTTAAAGGAAAGGAGATTGTATTTCCAGCGTTTTTCCCTTCATTTTTACTATTTTGATTGTAAAAACCCGCTCCTGCAAAACCCTGAAAGACAAGCCAGTGAAAAGGTTTTATTTCTCTACCATAACTTAAACTCAACTCATTTATACTATACAGAGATTCTCCGTAGATTGGAATATCGGTTCCGCCTAAATAAGCTAAGCCAAATAAATTTTTATGGATTTCGGCAGTCATATTTGCAAAAAGAGAAAGTCCTCCGCCTTCTTTTGCATTTAAATCAAAAAGAAAAATTCCAAATCCGACATCTGCGGAATGTAAAGAAAACTTATTTTCTGAATTTTGAGAGAAGCCAGAAATCGAAAACAGAATAAAGACGATGAAAACAATTTTTTTCATAGTTAAAATGAATATGAATATTTCAAAATCGAAAACAATTTAAGATTTTAATTGTCAGGTTAGATTATTCGATTTTTTATGCTTGGAAAATCTGAATTCAAATAGGTAATGAATGGTTGTGTTTTTTTTTGCAGCTTGATAAATTCGGTAAGTAATTACAGTTAGACATTGTCGGCAATATTTTTTCTTATAATATTCAACTAAGAGATTTTTATTTTTTTGAGAAAATTCATTCTCATATTTTTGTTGAAAATATATTTTTCATTTCCGATTAAGTCAATTTCGAGTAGGTTTTTATAACCATTTGAAATATTAGGATATATTTATTTGTCATATTATTTTGGTCAACTTTAAAAGTTCATTAGTTGTTTTCCAGTTTCGTGTTGTTGCTCGCACTTTTAGTTTGTTTTCCAAAAAAGTGTTGTTGAGTTTTGTTTTTCCGTATCCATTTGGGCAATATAAATAAACTGCATTTGAAGTAAAAGCAACTTCTTCATTTTCTTGTTTCTTATCTATTACTTTTTCTGTATCAAATTCTGTAAGAGAGTCGGCTAAAAACGTTACGTGCAAAAATTTAGTTTCTTTTAGGCTATCTTTCGCAAAAGGATTGTTTTCTATAACTTTTTCTAAATTTTTTGTGTTTAGTACAATTACAGGCACCTTAAATCCGAATTCTTTTTCAATTTGTGATGAGATTATTTTCTCAAGTTCTTTTTTATCTTTTTCTTTAGATGAAAAGATGACATTACCACTTTGTACATAGGTCTTTACATTTTCATAGTTTAGTTTTTCATACATTTTTTTTAAAGCGTCCATTTTTATTATTTTTTGTCCACTTACGTTTATTCCTCTTAGAATTGAAATGTATATTGTCATCTTTGTTTTAACTTTACGGTACTGCTTGCTACAAACGGTTAAATGTATGAAAAGTAGTGGATTAAAAAGTAATGAACTTTTAATTTTGCAAAAGGAATCATCTTTGATTTAGCACTGAACCGCTATTTCTTATACACATTGTGCCTGTTGCACAACTCCGTTTTCAAAGATAACCTTTTAAGTGCTTATGACAGAAACCAACTAATGCATTATGTATCAGTTGTTTGTGTGGTTTTGTTGTTGTAAATTGACCTATGCAAGGAAAAAAAGATTTTACTCCAAAATCGTTTTACGAACTGAGCTTAGACAGTTTAGTTTCTAAACCTTCTAATGACCTTAAATACCCATTTTCACCCCCTAAAAAAAATTTTAGGATTTTGTAGGAACTAAAATCAAACCTCGCTTAAATCGGCTTAAACGAGGTTGTTTTTTATAAGATTTTACGTTTTTGCTTTAAAAAGGGGAGTTGTGCAACGGTTACCGCTGTTGTGTGCTGCCCTTTTTCCCAATTGTTCTTTTATTTTATCAATGTTAAGCCGAGCCACACAGCAAGTAGTCCTGTGACGACACTTAGTCCGATGTATAGTATTGCTGTCCAATAGTTATTGTCTTGCATTAAAGTAATGTTCTCGGCTGCAAAAGCTGAAAATGTTGTGTAACCACCACAAAATCCTGTGATAAATAGAAATTTTAAATTCTGGTCTGTCTGAACATTTTGTCCAAGTACCCCGATTAGAAGTCCGATCAGAAAACACCCAATAATATTAACTGTAAATGTTGGAAGTGGAAAAGAGTCCGAGTAATATTTTGCAGCCAGTACAGAAGTCAAGAAGCGTAAAATACTGCCGATTCCGCCACCAAGTCCAACGAGTACAATTTGTTTTATCATTTTTCTCTACAGTCCAAGTTCTGTTTGAATAAAGTCTTTTGAACCTTCCGATCCCGTTAGCTCCAACCAAGTTTCACTTTTGTCTCCGCTTATTGAAAGACCGAAAACAAAAAAGTCGCAACAAGCTCTTTCTGTTTTTATGAATTCGGTCAGTTCGTCAAGTATTTCATCTGTGTTCCGGGAGGTGGAGTGGATAATAAAGGACACTGGAAGAACATTCGCAGCAACGGAAAATATCTTTTTCCCGTAAAAGCACTTTCCAAGGTGTTC
>CAZWVT010000005.1:30845-72403 GCA_964636665.1 uncultured Flavobacteriaceae bacterium | reverse complement strand
AAAAGCCGGCTTAAAAAGCCGGCTTAATATTAATTTCAAGAAAGTAATTTCTTATTGTTTGATTACTTTTTGAGTATAAGTTCCTGAGTTTGTTTCAAGAGTAAGGATGTAAACACCTTTAGCTAATGAAGAAGCATCAATTTGTCCGTTGCTGTAAACTGCTCCGGTAGTTCTTCCAAGCATATCAACTAATGAAGAAGAAGTTACTTCAACATTTGCAGGAAGTGTTACGTTAAACACATCTGTAGTTGGGTTTGGATAAATTGAAGTTCCTTGTGCAAGAACATCATTGGTAGAAATAACTCCGTCAACTACCAAGTTTAAAAAGTGCATAGCATCTGGGAATCCAACGTTAGCTACTGTATCTGGCTCTTGAATACCACAGTTTTCTGCAGCTAAGTAGCTAGATTTAGTTTCTGCGCCAGTTGTGCCAAGGAATACTGCGTTGCCTGAAATGAAAGGCTGAACAACAGCTACTACAATTGTAGAACTGCTTGTTGTTTGGTAGGGAGTTTCAAAATCAACACGAACTTTCACTCCCATATCTGTAAAATCAATTTCATGGTATGCAACAGCAATAGGAGCCGGAGGGTTTAAGATATCAAAACCGGTAGGGAATCCTGCATATTCAAAAGCATATAGTTCGAATTCTTCTGGAAAATCCATGTTTTGAATAGAGAACTCCATTCCTTTAACCCAAACGTCTCCGTTTAAACTGTAATCTGAAAGATCATAAGATCTCATCCACCAGTTATCTCCTCCGGGGCAAGATACTCCGTTAGGAGTCCATACCTCGTCTGTATTTTGTGACAGAACGATTTCACTCTGAGCATTAGCTTGAAAAGTCAAACCTGCAATAAAAGCGCAAGCAAGTAATGTAAATTTTTTCATGATCAAATAAGTTTTAGAATTATAAAGGCAAACCTAAAGTAAAATTTTCATTTATACAATAGTTGTGATTTAAATAATTTGTTTGTCAGGAAATGTAGATGTTTATAATATTGATAATCAGCAATTAGAATTTATGTATTAAAAAGAAGTTTTATGTTTTCGTAAGAGTCTTTTAACGCTTCTTTGGTTTTTTTATCGTTTTTCCATCGCACTTTTTTTATCCCTTCTTCCGATTGCGGCTTAAATTCACCTTTATAATTGCTGTACATTTCATACCAATGCGTGATTTTTAATCGAAATTTGTTGTTTCTCGTGAAAATGTGATAGGTAGTCAGCAAAAACTTTCTAAGCTCCACATCTTGAATTCCTGTTTCTTCAATTACTTCGCGAACCGCAGCTTCCTCCACAGATTCTCCTTTTTCTATTTTTCCTTTCGGCAAGTCCCATTTTTTATTTCGTCTGATAAACAGGACATCCCCATTTTCATTATAGACCACGCCGCCTGCTGCTTCTACGGTTTTTAGTTTTTTTCTGAGATAATATTCTAATTTTTCAGGATTTTTATGATAGATGTTTATATGGACAGCTTTTCCCGAATAAATGGATTTTATAATTTTCTTTAAACGTACCTGTCTTAAAGGGATAGATTGATATGTATCGTCTATCTTTTTTTGCGTTGATAGAATTATGGGAATATCTTTGACGAAAACTTTATACATTTGCAGCATGACTTTAAATAAAGAAACAGCGCAAAAAACTGCTGCATTATTGTTGCAAATTAATGCAATTAAATTGCAACCTCAAAATCCTTTTACATGGGCTTCGGGATGGAAATCTCCAATTTATTGTGACAACAGAATTATACTTTCTTATCCGCAAATCCGGAATTATATTAGAGAAAATCTTGCCAAACAAATTGAAAGTGTATATGGTAAACCTGAAATGATAGCAGGAATAGCCACCGGCGCCATCGGAATAGGTGCGCTCGTTGCTGATTATTTGAATGTTCCCTTTTGTTATGTAAGACCGGAACCTAAAAGTCACGGACGTCAAAATCAAATAGAAGGGTATCTCGAAGCAAATACTCAGGTAGTCGTAATTGAAGATCTCGTAAGTACCGGAAAAAGCAGTTTGATGGCAGTTGAAGCTCTCCGACAAGCGAACGCTTCAATTAAAGGAATGTTTGCAATATTTAGTTACGGCTTTGATAAAGCAAAACAGAATTTTGAAAATGAAAATATAGAACTTCATACTTTGAGCAATTATGAAGCACTATTGAAAGAGGCTGAAAAGTCAAGATATATAAATGAAGAAGAAATGAAGCTTCTTGCCACTTGGAGGGAACATCCTGATACTTGGGGAAAGTAAATCTTAAAAAAATGATAAGCTATGAAATTAAACAGCAAAAGAGTGGTAGTTCAAAAATCTGCCGAAGACTTGTGTGACTTTTTAGGTGAAATGTCAAATTTTAAAAAATTGATGCCTGAAAGTACTACAAAATTTGAAATGTTAGATGAGAAAAGTTTTGTTTTTGCATTAAAAGGAATGCCTGATATCGCATTGGAATTACGGGAGATTGAAAAACCCAACAAGGTGGTGCTTGGTTCTAAAAGCGATAAAGTTCCGTTTACTATTGTTGGTGATATTCAGGAAATATCAGAAAATGAATCTTCTATAGAATTGTTGTTTGACGGTCAGATAAATGCAATGATGGCAATGATGGTTAAAAGTCCGCTTTCTAAATTTATGGATAAACTGACAGATAACTTACAGCAATTGTAAATTAATATAAAAGGCGGAGTTCTTTTATTCCCACTTGCTTTTTAAATCCGGATTCAGTTTCGATTCTTAAAAATCCGAATTCGGTGATTCCTCGAATAATGGCATTAAAACGTTCTTCGTTTTCTAAATTTTCAAAAACAGAAATTTTATCTTTCTGAAAAAGATATTGTTCATATTGCTTTTGTAATTGAGAATAAGTAGTCAATTCTATCTTATTTAAAGAAGCTATACAAGTGTTTGCAACATTAAGGAGCAACTGTTCCTTGTCCACTTTTTCCCCACTTTGCATTTTTAAAGAACTCGCCTGTGGCAATCCAGGCATTGAATTGTGGTTGACATTGATACCGATTCCGATAATGGCGTGCTTTATGTTTTTTTGACTCAGCGTATTTTCAACCAGTATTCCTGCAATTTTTTTTCGGTCTGACAGAATGTCGTTAGGCCATTTTATTTTTAATTTGGGAATATTTAGGTTGTCAAATTCTTTTATTAATGCCAAAGAAACCAGCATTGCAATTTTGAAGTGTTCTTGAACTTTCAGGTGATTAAACTTCTTGTAGATACTGAATGTGATGCTTTCTTCGGCGGTGGAATACCAACTGTTTCCGTGTTGGCCGCGTCCTGAAATTTGATGTTCAGCGATGACGATGGTTTCATCAGGAACAGCTTGCTTTTTTATTAATTCTTTTAAATAAGAATTGGAGGAATTGGTGGCATTAAGTTTGATTAGGTTCATAGCGTTTAATCAGAAGTTTAATAGAGTTGCATTTCAATGTGTCAAGAAAGCAAAAATGTAATAACTTTGCCAAATCGAAAAGGAAAATAATTAATGCAAAAACAAAAACAAGAAACAGATCAATTAATTACTCAAATAATCCACGGAATTGAAGAAGTAAAAGGTCAGGATATTCAAATTCTCGATCTTCGCGATATAGAAAACACAGTTTGTGATTACTTCATTATCAGTACCGGAACTTCAAATACACACGTCAATGCAATTGTAAATTCAATTCAAAAAACTGTCAGTAAATCACTTAAAGAAAAGCCATGGCATGTTGAAGGAACCGGCAATGCCGAATGGATTTTAATGGACTACGTACACATCGTGGTTCATGTGTTTCAACGACATATCCGCGAATTTTATGATATTGAAGGATTATGGGGAGATGCAAAAACAGTAAAAATAGGAACAATTAATTAAGATTATATATACCCATATATGGCGGGACAAAATAAAAATAATAAAAAAGAAGAATCTCGTAAGCCAAGTCCAAATTATTATTGGATTTATGCAGCGATAATCTTATTGTTTTTTGGAATTCAATTTTTTGGAGGCGGATGGGATCAACCTCAGAAAACAAATCAAGCACAATTTGAAGAACACCTGAAAAAAGGAGAAGTTCGCAAAGTATTGGTCATTACCAACAAGAAAATCGCCAAAATATTTTTGAACGATGAAGCCAAAAAAAGTGATGATGACTCAGGAATTACCACACCATCATTATTGACTTCTTCTCAAGAAAAACCGGATTTCCAATTTGAATTCGGAGATTTACAAAACTTTGAAAATTCATTTCGACAAATAAAAGAAGAGAATGACCTTACCACAAAAATGGAATGGCACACAGAAACAAACCTTTGGGGAGATATCCTTATCGGGATGTTGCCATTTGTCATTCTTATCGCAATCTGGATATTTATAATGCGCCGAATGTCTTCGGGTGCAGGTGGTGGTCCCGGCGGACAATTGTTTAATATAGGAAAATCTAAAGCTCGTCTTTTTGACGAAAAAACTGATATTAAAACCACTTTTAAAGATGTTGCTGGATTAGAAGGCGCAAAAGAAGAAGTTCAGGAAATTGTAGATTTTTTAAAAAATCCTCACAAATATACCTCATTGGGAGGTAAAATTCCGAAAGGAGCCTTGTTGGTAGGACCTCCGGGAACAGGAAAAACGTTGCTTGCACGAGCCGTGGCCGGTGAAGCGCAAGTTCCGTTCTTTTCATTATCCGGTTCCGATTTTGTCGAAATGTTTGTCGGAGTAGGAGCTTCTCGTGTAAGAGACTTGTTTAAACAAGCAAAAGATAAAGCACCGTCTATTATATTTATTGACGAAATTGATGCGATTGGTCGTGCACGCGGAAAAAATAATTTCTCCGGCAGCAATGACGAACGTGAAAATACCCTTAACCAATTATTGACCGAGATGGATGGTTTTGGAACAAACACGAGCGTTATTGTTCTTGCCGCAACAAACCGGGCTGATGTGCTTGATAAAGCATTGATGAGAGCCGGAAGATTTGACCGTCAAATTTATGTCGATTTGCCGGATATTCGCGAACGGAAAGAAATATTTGAAGTTCACTTAAGACCCATTAAAAAATCAGAAAATCTGGATGTGGATTTCTTGGCAAAACAAACACCCGGTTTTTCAGGTGCTGATATTGCCAATGTGTGTAATGAGGCAGCCTTAATTGCAGCGCGAAACGGAAAAAAAGCTGTAGATAGACAAGATTTTCTTGATGCTGTTGATAGAATTGTCGGCGGATTGGAGAAAAAGAACAAAATAATGACTGTCGATGAAAAACGTGCCATTGCATTCCATGAGGCCGGTCACGCTACTGTAAGTTGGATGCTTGAACACGCAGCGCCCTTGGTGAAAGTAACTATTGTTCCTCGTGGTCAATCGTTGGGAGCGGCGTGGTATCTTCCGGAAGAAAGATTGATTATTCATCCTGAACAAATGTTGGACGAAATGTGTGCCACGCTTGGAGGAAGAGCTGCCGAAAAAGTAATTTTTGATCGGATTTCCACCGGTGCGCTGAATGATTTGGAAAAAGTGACCAAACAAGCACGTGCAATGGTAACGATTTATGGGCTGAATGAAAACATAGGAAACCTGACTTATTACGACAGTTCAGGACAGTCAGAATACAATTTTACCAAGCCGTACAGTGAAAAGACAGCAGAGTTAATCGATGAGGAAATATCAAACCTTATTGAAGAGCAATATCAACGTGCAATCCGAATACTCGAAGAGAATAAAGATAAGCTGACAGAGCTGGCTGAAGTGCTTTTGGAGAAAGAAGTGATATTCAAAGACGATTTGGAAAAAATATTCGGAAAAAGACCTTTTGAACAACCAAAATTAGTCAGTAGATCTTCTGTTGAAACAATTCCGACAGAGAACAATCCTAATTCCAAGGATAATCAACCGATGGATAGCACAGAAAATGAATAGAGTTCGATGACAATAGTTCCGTAAGATTTTTTATCTTTGGGAAATGTATTAAGGTTGTCATCACTAAAATTAAAAACTATTCATGCGTCTATTTAAAAGGCTGCTAAATCCAAATTACAAGCCGGATGACAAGACGAAAAAATCGGAAGCCTCCGAACAAAGTAGTTATTATCCGGAAGAAAAAGTCCCCGCAGATGAAAAGTTCATGTTGAACTTTAAAAGAAACGGAGGAAAGTTTATCTATTGTGAAGATTGGAATGAAATTTTAGAAGCTTTTGACAATATCTTGTTAGAGAATGATTGGTACGAACAAGATGTTTTTTGTTACGACAAACAATTGACACAACGCTTTGACGGATTTAATCTTAAATTCAACAATAATTCTAACAGCAGATTTTTCTTTTCGACTTGTGAAGCACTTATTGCACACCGTGGAGAAATTATGTTGTCTTCCAGACAAATGAGAGAGAAAAAACTCGCGGACTTACCCGATGACGTGATTATCTTTGCCACTACAAGTCAAATAGTAGAAACGCTTAGCGACGGACTGCGAATAATAAATACAAAACGTTCGGGAACAATACCAAATAACATTACCACCATTCAGCATTTTGAGATTAAAGAAACAGAAGATGATTTTATGAGCTACGGAAGCAGTTCTAAGAACTTATATTTGCTGTTGTTGGAAGACCTATAAACATGAGTGAAATTGTCTTGCGTACCATCTCAGGTGTGTTGTATGTTTCGATTATTGTTCTCGCGATGTTTGCTTCTCGTGAATGGTTTTTGGGACTTTTTTTTATGATGGCAATGATTACTGTCAGTGAATTTACTAAGCTCATTCGTATTTCAGGTTTTGTGGCTTATTTACTGTTAATCTTAGCATTTTATCTTATTGGCTGGAATAAATTTCCTGATAAAGCAATTTTGCTATTCTTATTCCTTACATTATTTGTAAATATCTTTTTTCTGAAAGACCTCTTAGGAACAAAAAAAAATCGAATATTTGAAAATAAAAAACATATTCTAACCTATTTTTACATCATAGGGGGTTTTGTTTTTCTTACATTAATTCCTAATATTAATGATGATTTTTCACCATATCTGATTGTTTTTGTATTTGTTTTAATTTGGGCGAATGATACATTTGCATATCTTATAGGTAAAAGTTTTGGAAAACATAAATTGTTGGAAAAAATTTCACCCAAGAAAACCATCGAAGGATTTTTTGGAGGAATGGCAGGAGCTATTGTTGCAGCAATGCTGATTTATTATTTTATAAAACAATCAGAATATATGACAAAACCTTTGGACACTATAGGGGGCTGGATGATATTAGCCATCATTATTGCAACATTTGGAACTATAGGAGATCTTATACAATCAAAAATTAAACGTCAGGCAGGCGTGAAAGATAGCGGTTCAATAATGCCGGGTCACGGTGGACTTTACGACAGACTTGACAGTATTATTTATGCTTGCCCATTCATATATTTGTTTTTATTAATTGCTGATTATGTTTCATAAAGAAGGTTTTAAAATTATCATTTTAACGCTGTTCATAGTCATCGGACTTGCGTTAATTACCAATTATTTTATTGAAACTCCCAATATCCGAATGGGCATACTTATGACATTGCTCATAGTATTGGTGCTTATTCTTCAATTTTTCAGAAATCCGAAACGAAATTTTTTAATCAATCCAAATCATGTGCTTTCACCTGTTGACGGAAAAGTAGTAGTTATTGAGGAAGTATATGAAAATGAGTATTTTAAAGATAAACGACTTCAGATTTCTGTGTTTATGTCACCGATTAATGTGCACGTTACAAGGCATCCTGTAGCAGGAAAAGTTGTTTACAGTAAATATCATCCCGGAAAATATTTGGTTGCTTGGCATCCAAAAGCTTCTGAAGAAAATGAACGGACTACAGTGGTTCTAAACAATGAAATTTTTGGCGATGTTTTGTATCGACAAATAGCCGGTGCATTAGCTAAAAGAATTGTGAATTATGCTAAAGTAAACGAGGAAGTCAACCAAGGCGAAGACAGCGGATTTATTAAATTCGGTTCCAGAGTAGATGTGTTTTTGCCGCTTGATGCAAAAATAAGTGTCGCACTTCAACAAAAAGTGAAAGGAGGAGTGACCATTTTAGCAGAAAAACAAAGCGATGAATAATAAAGAAGAAATCGATATTGCATTTCGCAAAGCCGTTGAACAAATCAATGCGCACACCGATCCTTTCCCGGCGGATGTTTTGTTACGGCTTTATGCTTATTACAAACGCGCTACATACGATTCCCATTCACCCGGAAGTGATAATCCGCTGATTAATGCCTTTAAATTAAATGCTTTGTTTCAAAGCAGAGACATAACTCCGGAAGAAGCCAAAATTCGTTATATCGAAAATGTAGAAGCATACTTTAAATCGAAAGAAGGAAATAAAAACAAATAAAAAGCTGATAAATAGCGATTTAAATAAACAAAAAACGACAAGCTGGATTTTTGTCGTTTTTTGAGGTAAATAGATTTTTTATTGTTGCAATGTTTTTAGACCCGCTTTTAAAGTTTCAATTTTTGCCAAAGCATCTGCTTCCTTCTGACGTTCCATAGCAACAACCTTTTCAGGAGCACCGGAAACAAAGCGTTCGTTACTCAATTTCTTTTGTACACTCTTTAGAAATCCTTCCGCATAAGTTAATTCTTCCAATAATTTTTTACGTTCTTCTTCAACATCGACAGCACCTGTAAGCGGAATAAAATATTCATTGCTCTTAATGCGGAAAGTCATTGCTCCTTCAGGTTTTTCAGTAACGTAAACAATCTCTGATAAATTGGTTAATTTGGATATGATGCCATCAAACTGTTCAGAAAGCTTTTCCCTATTGATGATTTTTAGTTTAAGCGCATCTTTAAAAGAAATGTTCTTGTCTTTGCGAATGTTGCGGATTCCTGATATAACTTCAGTAACAGTTTCAAAATCCTTGATTAACTTTTCGTCATAAGATTTGGCTTCCGGCCAAGTTGCAATAATAAGTGCTTCCGAAACATCGCGTTGTGTGATTTGTTGCCAAATTTCTTCAGTTACAAAGGGCACGAACGGATGCAAAATTTTCAAATTCGCTTCAAATAATTCGATGACTTTTAAATAAGTTTTTTTTGAAATCGGTTCACCGTAAGCAGGTTTAATCATTTCCAAAAACCACGAACAGAAATCATCCCAGATTAACTTATAAGTTGACATTAAAGCATCACTGATACGATATTTGCTATAACTATTTTCAATTTCTGATAGCACTTGTTGAAAGCGATTTTCGTACCATTCGATGGTAAGCGTATCTGTGGGGGCTGATTCCTTATCAGCTACTTCCCAGCCTTTTACCAATCGAAATGCATTCCATATTTTATTTACAAATCCGCTTCCTTGTTTGCACAGTTCTTCGTCAAACATCAAATCGTTTCCGGCAGGCGAACTCAAAAGCATTCCCACACGTACTCCGTCTGCACCGTATTTTTCCATAAGTTCGATAGGATCCGGGGAATTTCCGAGTGATTTGCTCATTTTACGACGCATTTTGTCGCGAACGATTCCGGTCAAATAAACATTCTGAAAAGGTTTTTCGTTGCGGTATTCATACCCGGAAATAATCATACGTGCAACCCAGAAAAATAAAATTTCAGGAGCAGTCACCAAGTCATTTGTCGGATAATAATAATTGATTTCAGGATTGTTAGGTTCCAAAATACCGTTAAAAACAGTAATCGGCCATAACCATGACGAAAACCAAGTATCGAGAACATCCGGGTCTTGGGTGAGATGAGATTCATCCAAATTTGGATTGCCCGTCTTCTCTCTCGCTAATTTTACAGCTTCTTCAATTGTAGAAGCAACTACAAATTCTTCTTTTCTTTCGCCGTAATAATAAGCCGGAATTTGATGTCCCCACCACAATTGTCGAGAAATATTCCAGTCGCGGACATTTTCCATCCAATGACGATATGTGTTTATAAATTTCTCGGGGATTAAATGCACATCTTTGTTGAGAACTGCTTCTAAAGCAGGTTGTGCCAATTCTTCCATTTTTAAAAACCACTGATGGCTTAATCGGGGCTCTACAACGGCTCCGGTGCGTTCGCTTTTTCCGACTTTATGGATGTGATTTTCAGTTTTTTCGATTATACCGAGATTTTTTAACTCGGTTATAATTTCTTTCCGAACGACAAATCTGTCTTTGTCTTCATAATGAAGTCCGTGATGATTCAAACTTCCGTCTTCATTAAAAATATCGATAATTTCTAAACCGTGTCTTTCGCCAATAAGCTTGTCGTTTTCATCGTGTGCAGGTGTTATTTTTAAGCAACCCGTACCGAATTCGGAGTCTACATACGAATCTTCAACAATTGGAATTACGCGGTTGACAATAGGAACTATAGCTTTTTTTCCTTTTAAATGTTCGAATCGCTCATCATCGGGATTTACACAGACCGCAGTGTCACCGAATATGGTTTCCGGACGGGTGGTGGCAATGGTCAATTCTTCATCTGAATCTTCAATTTTATATTTCAGATAATAAAGACTTCCTTGTTCCTCTTCATACAGAACTTCTTCGTCAGACAAGGTTGTTTTGGCTTCCGGATCCCAATGAACCATTCGATATCCGCGATAAATTTTCCCTTTTTGATATAAATCTACAAAAACTTGAATCACAGATGCAGACATGTTTTCATCCATGGTAAATTTTGTACGTTCCCAATCGCATGAAGCACCTAACTTTTTGAGTTGCTCCAAAATAATTCCGCCGTGTGTATGCGTCCAATCCCAAGCATGTTCCAAAAAATCTTCTCGTGTCAGCGAAGATTTATCAATGCCTTCTGATTTTAATTTTGCAACCACTTTTGCTTCGGTAGCAATAGAGGCGTGATCCGTTCCCGGAACCCAACAAGCATTGTATCCTTTCAATCGCGCACGCCGAATAAGCACATCCTGAAGCGTATTGTTCAGCATGTGTCCCATGTGCAATACGCCTGTTACATTTGGAGGCGGGATTACAATGGTATAGGGCGTTCGGTGATCGACTTCTGAATGAAAATAATTGTTTTTTATCCAGTAATCATACCATTTGCTTTCAATTTCTATGGCGCGATATTTGGTATCTAATGACATACAAAAATAGTTTTAATGGGTGCAAAAGTAGCTATATATTGAATTATATAAAAAGTAGCAGACTTCTTTTGCTCATTATTTGAAAGTTTTCTATTTTAGCAATATTAAAAATTTAAATATCATGAAGAAATTAATCCTTTTTGCCTTTGTTGCACTTTTTGGAATTAGTATTCAGGCGCAGCAAGCAAAAATTACATTTCAAGAGGAAACCATCGATTACGGTTCTATTATAAAAGGTGATGACGGCTTGCGTACATTTCATTTTACCAATACCGGTGATGCACCTTTGGTTATCTCTGATGTAAAATCAAGTTGTGGATGTACGGTTCCAAAAAGACCAACCGGACCAATTGCTCCCGGAGAAAGCAGTACAATTGAAGTTAAATACGATACCAACCGCGTGGGACCGATTCGTCGTACTATCACTGTTATATCAAATGCTGAAGAGTCTATGAAAGCCTTGAAAATTACAGGTGAAGTGAAAAACAAGCCTTCAAGCGTACTTGAGAAAAGTTAAGTTAAATTAGTTTTTCATAATTTAATTCTGTAAAAAACCGCTCTCAAAAGCGGTTTTTTTATGAAAAATTACGGTGATACGGGAATGTTGTTTGATGGTGCTGTTTCACATAAATAAATTGTTAATTTTGCCCTCATTATTTAATTAGGAAGTTATGCCATCTGTATCAAAAAAAGGAAAAAACATGCCCGAATCTCCTATTCGGAAACTGGCTCCCTATGCCGAAAAAGCTTATAAAGAAAAAAAGACTGT
The DNA here is from genome assembly GCA_964636665.1 of uncultured Flavobacteriaceae bacterium. GTDB lineage: Bacteria > Bacteroidota > Bacteroidia > Flavobacteriales > Flavobacteriaceae > JAAYLC01. The sequence goes on along the minus strand of CAZWVT010000005.1, from coordinate 60,555 downwards.
ATATCATCTTAACATTGGACAACCGGACATTAAATCTCCGGAAATAGCTATGGATGCTGTAGCTAATCACCATCTGGAGATTTTGGCATATACCCGTTCCGAAGGTTCTGAAGAATACCGTAAAAAAATTGCAGATTATTATCAAAGAAACAACATTCCGGTAACTTCAAAAGATATTATTGTTACTACAGGTGGCAGTGAAGCACTTTTGTTTGCAATGTCAACAATTGCAGATACAGGTGACGAAATTATTATTCCTGAACCTTTTTATGCTAATTACAACGGATTTGCAACAGCGGCAGGAGTAACTATTGTTCCGGTAATATCAAATATCGATGACAATTTTGCACTTCCACCGATTTCGGAATTTGAAAAACTGATTACACCGCGAACCAAAGCCATTTTAATTTGCAATCCGGGAAATCCGACAGGCTATCTTTATTCGAAAGAAGAAATTCAAACCCTAGCTGAAATTGTAAAAAAATACAACCTGTTTTTAGTAGCTGATGAAGTTTACAGAGAGTTTACGTATGACGAAAAAAAACACTTTTCCATTCTTGAGGAAGAAAGTATGGCAGATTACGGAATTATAGTAGATTCCGTATCCAAACGTTATAGTATGTGTGGCGCTCGGATAGGATGTTTGGTGTCTCGAAACAAACAAGTAATCAGCACAGCATTAAAATTTGCTCAAACCCGATTAAGTCCTCCGACATTTGCACAAATTGCCAGTGAAGCAGCCTTAGAAACTCCTCAGTCTTATTTTGATGAGGTTATAAAAGAATATCAAGACCGACGCAACACACTTGTAAATGCTTTAAAAGAAATTCCGGGTGTAAAAGTGGGAGAGCCTAAAGGTGCTTTTTACTGCATTGTGGAACTTCCGGTAAAAAACAGCGATGATTTTGCACAATGGTTATTGGAATCCTTTGACGACAATGGAGAAACCGTTATGGTAGCACCGGCAGCAGGATTTTATTCAACCCCGGGAGTTGGAATAAATCAAATAAGAATCGCCTATGTTTTAAAAAAAGAAAGTCTTTTACGAGCTGTAGAAATATTAAAAATTGCACTTTCTAAATACAAGGACTGATGCAAGTTGAGGAAAATAAATCCTTAAGATACTACAACACGTTCGGGATTGATGTTAAAGCACGATATTTTATCAGTGTGAAAACTGTTGAGAGTTTAAAAAAAGCTTTAAAAAGCAATCTTCACGAACGTTTATTTATTCTTGGTGGTGGCAGTAATATGTTGTTGACTTCAGATATTGATGCTCTTGTTATTCATATCGATATTAAAGGACGCGAAATTTTACAACAAGACGATTCTTTTGTTTTGGTAAAAGTCGGTGGCGGAGAAATTTGGCATGAATTTGTACTCTATGCTATTGAAAATAATTTTGGAGGAGTAGAAAATCTTTCTCTGATTCCCGGAAATGTCGGAACGGCACCGATTCAAAATATTGGTGCTTATGGTGTGGAACTTGTCAATGTTTTTGAAAGTTGTACGGCTGTTCATAGAAAAACCGGAGAAATACGGGTGTTTAATAAAAATGAAATGCAATTTGCCTATCGCAATTCGATTTTTAAAAATGAATTAAAAGATACTTACGTAATTACGGATGTGACTTTTCGATTAACCACCACAAATCATCGAATTAATACTGCGTACGGAGCTATTCAACAAGTTTTGGATGAAAGAAACATTGTCCAACCTAAATTAAGAGATGTTTCTGAAGCAGTAATTTTCATTCGACAGTCTAAATTGCCCGATCCCAAAGTACTTGGAAACAGCGGAAGTTTTTTTAAAAATCCCATTGTAGATGATAAAACTTTTCAGGTATTTATTCAAAAGTTTCCCGAAGCTCCTTTTTATAAAGTATCTACTTCTGAATATAAAATTCCCGCCGGATGGTTGATAGAAAAAGCCGGATTTAAAGGAAAAAAAATCGGTGATGCCGGAGTACACAAAAATCAGGCGTTGGTGTTGGTCAATTATGGAAATGCCACCGGAAAAGAAATTTTGGGACTGGCGCATCTTATTCAGGAAAAAGTATGGAAATTTGCACAAATCCACATAGAACCTGAAGTGAATATTTTTTAAGGATGAATCAATTAAAAAACCTTTTTCTAAAATTGACTGAAAAAGGCTTTTTAAAAGTTAATTATCAGTCTGAATATAAATAAATTTAATGCGTTGCATCGTGAATTTCTCGTTCCACATCTTCAGCTGCTTCTTCAATTCTTTCTCCTGCTTTTTCAAGACTTCTTTCCATTTCATCCAAAGCTTCTCTAGTTGATTGATGGAGTTCTTCTTCGTTGACTTCTATTTCAATAGGACCTTCTTTTTTAGTTTCTCTGCAAGATGAAATAGCAATAATCAGTATGGAAGCTGTTGCAAATAAGAGGATTCGTTTTTTCATTGGTTGGATTTTTGGTGATTACTATTAAACGAAGATAAATAAAAAAGCAATTGGAAATGTAACTGCATTCAAACTTTTACTGGGAATTAATCCTAATTTATTATTGGATATATTCCAATTAAGGACTATCTTTATCCATCTTGAAAAACAAAAATTATGGAAGCTCAACGGTTTAAAGAAATTAGAGAAAGCCTTAATTATACACAGCAAGCATTTGCAAAATTATTAAATATCGGAACCACAACTGCCGATATCGAACGCAGGAGGACAAAAATAAGCGGTGCCGTAGTTGCAACCTTAATGGATAAATTTAGCATCAATCCTTTATGGATATTTGGGAAAAGCAATGAAAAATTTCTTAAGAAGGAAACAAATTCTGTAACTCCAAAAGTTATTATTTTGGATTCGGAGGGAGAAGAAAAAATGGTTTTGGTCAATCAAAAAGCTGCTGCAGGATATCCGCACAATGTTCAGGATTCAGATTGGTATCAATCTTTGCCGAAATTCAATATCCCTTTACCGCAATTCAGAAATGCCACTTATCGCGGATTCCAAGTGGAAGGAGATTCCATGTTTCCGGTAATTCATCCCGAAGATTGGGTATTGGGAAAATCTATTTCATCTGTTTCAGAGATTTCAAACAATCGAATTTATGTCGTGGTGCTGAAAGATTCTGTGTTGGTTAAGAAATTACAGCAAATTACAAATAAACCGGATGCTATTCGGTTGATATCGGTGAATCCGGATTATTCGCCCATCGAGGTAAAAATTTCGGAAATCCAAGAATTGTGGCAGGTAAATAGCAAATTGACTTTTGGAATCGAAGACCCGTCAGAAAACAGCTTGTTAAGACAATTGCAAGCTTCTATGGATGACTTAAAAATGCAACTAAAGCAATTGAATAAGAAAGAATGATTACAAATCGGGGAAATATTGTTTTAAATATTCTGTGATTTTTCCAGTTGCTCCTTTATTTTCTTTGATGTAATTCCGTGAAATGTCACTTGCCTGCTTACGAAAAGGAATCTCATAAGTTAATTTCTCCAGAATCACCGAAGTTTCTTCGGGAGTTGCAACTGAAAATAAACTTCCTTTTTCTAATAATTCTGTGGCTTCGGGGAACTTCTCGTAATTTTTTCCTATTACAATCGGAACTCCAAAAGTGGCAGGTTCCAAAATATTATGTAATCCGGTATTTCCTGCAGCGCCGCCAACATAAGCAATATCCGCATAAGCATATAACTTACTCAATAAGCCGATGCTGTCAATAATGAGAATCTGAAATTCTTGAAGTTGGGTTTCTTCTGTTGCACCCGAATAAAGAACAGATTTTTTGGTTAATTGATTTCTAAACTCCCGAATTTTTTCTGTATTTATTTTATGTGGAGCGATAATAAAACACAGTGTTTCCGGAGCATTATTTATAAAATTTAATAAGAGTTTTTCATCTTCCGGCCAAGTACTTCCACAAACGATACAGGTTTTGTTTTTTGTGAAATCTTCAATTCCTGCAACAAAATTGTCTTGTTCCAATTGATGGGAAACTCGGTCAAATCGTGTATCTCCACTAATTGTTGCATTCTCATAACCGAGTGAATGAATCAGATGCAATGATTCTGAATTTTGCACAAAAAAATAAGTAAAAGCATCAAGCGCCTTTCTCATAAACTTGCCGTAATTATTAAAAAACAATTGATTTTTTCTGAAGATTCCAGAAATTAGAAAAGTAGGAATTTGAAGTTCTTTCAAACGGTATAAATAATTCGGCCAAAATTCATATTTAACGAAAAATACCATATCCGGATGTGCGTGTATTAAAAATTTTCGGACATTTTTCTTGGTGTCCATCGGAAGGTAAACAACAATATCGGCAAGAGGCGTATTTTTTTTTATTTCATAACCCGAAGGAGAAAAAAAGGTGATGAGAATCTTATGGAAAGGATACAGTTTTTTTGTTTTTTCAATCACCGGAACAGCTTGTTCAAATTCTCCTAAAGAAGCACAGTGAAACCAAATAACTTTATCGTTATCGCTAATTTTTGAAGTCAATATGTCAAAAATATTTTTTCGACCTTTTATAAAAACAGCCAACTTCTTGTTAAACAAAGCGCTAAACTTTAATGTAACAGTAACGAGTCCGATAAGGAGGTCATAAAAGGTTTTCATGCTAATAAAATATGGTAAAATTACGTAAAATGAATTTACAAACTCCGAAATTACACACCGCAACGATTCTCTTTTTGTATTTTTACAGCGTTAATAATTGAGCTATGAAGAAAATTCAAATGGTTGACCTCAAAGGGCAATATGAAAAAATCAAAGACGAAGTAGATTCCGGAATCCGACAAGTGATTGAATCTACTTCTTTTATTAATGGACCTGCCGTTCATGAATTTCAAAAGGAATTGGAGGATTATTTGGGCGTAAAACACGTGATTCCATGCGCTAACGGTACGGATGCACTTCAAATTGCAATGATGGGATTGGGCCTTAAACCGGGAGATGAAGTAATTACTGCTGATTTTACTTTTGCAGCAACAGTTGAAGTTATCGCCCTGCTTCAGTTGACACCGGTGTTGGTAGATGTAGATCCGGTAACTTTTAATATTGATACCGAGGCTGTCAGAAAAGCAATTACACCGAAAACTAAAGCAATAGTTCCTGTACATTTATTTGGTCAAGCTGCCGATATGGAGGAACTCGCGAAAATTGCCGAAGAACATAATTTATATATAATAGAAGACAATGCCCAAGCAATCGGCGCGGATTATATTTTTAAAGATGGAAGCACAAAGAAAACCGGAGCAATCGGGCATGTTGGAGCTACTTCGTTTTTTCCTTCAAAGAATTTAGGCTGCTATGGTGATGGTGGTGCTATTTTTACCAATGATGATGAACTCGCACATACATTAAGAGGAATTGTCAATCACGGAATGTACAAACGTTATTATCACGACGTAGTTGGCGTAAACAGCCGATTGGATTCTATTCAGGCAGTAGTTCTTAAAGCTAAACTCAAGCATTTGGATGCGTATAACGAAGCTAGAAGACAGGCGGCACAAAAATATACGAACGCCTTTGCCGGAAATGAAAAAATCACCACTCCGAATTATTGTACAGCCTGCGATGCGCAAAATTATAGCGATTGCAATACACACGTATTTCATCAATACACATTAAGACTTCACGGAATTGATCGCGATGGATTGGTGAAATATTTAACCGAAAAAGGAATTCCTTGCGGTGTGTATTATCCCATTCCGCTGCATTTGCAAAAAGCTTATCAAGATACACGTTACAGTGAAAAAGATTTTCCAGTTACCAATCAATTAGTCGACGAAGTTATTTCACTTCCGATGCATACAGAACTGGATGACGAACAAATTGATTTTATAACTAATACCGTATTAAGATACATCAATCAATAACAAATCAACCAACCAGAAAAATCATAAATCATGAAAAAAATTTTAGTTACCGGCGGTTTAGGCTATATAGGCTCTCATACTGTAGTGGAACTTATCAATGCCGGATTTAAACCGGTTATCATTGACAATCTATCTAATTCCTCGCTGGATGTATTGCAACGAATCGAAAAAATAACAGATACGCGGATTCAGTTTGAAAAATTTGATTTGCGAGTAAAAAACGACGTAACTGATTTTTTTAGAGAAAATAAAGAAATCGAAGGAATCATTCATTTTGCTGCGAGCAAAGCCGTAGAAGAAAGTGTAAGAAACCCATTATTGTATTATGAAAACAACCTGCATACATTGGTTTATTTGCTGCAAGAATGTGAAAATCAAGAAATTAAAAATTTTATATTCAGTTCGTCTTGTACAGTCTATGGGGAGCCGGATTTGTTGCCGATTACAGAATCCGCTCCGGTAAAAGAAGCGACTTCACCTTATGGAAATACGAAGCAAATAAGTGAAGAAATTCTACGGGACACTTGCGCGGTTTCTAATTTAAAAACAATAGCCTTAAGATATTTTAATCCGATTGGTGCACACGAAACAGCAGAAATAGGAGAATTGCCCATCGGTGTTCCTCAGAATCTCGTCCCATTTATCACTCAAACAGCTGCCGGCATACGGGATGTTTTGTCTGTTTTTGGAGATGATTACGATACAGAAGACGGAAGTTGTATCCGAGATTACATTCACGTAGTCGATTTGGCAAAAGCTCATGTTGTGGCGCTTCAGCGTTTATTGAATAATAAAAACACTTCAAATTATGAAGTGTTCAATTTGGGAACAGGTCGAGGAAGTTCGGTTTTGGAAGTCGTTAATTCTTTTCAGGAAACCACGGGAGTGAAACTGAATTATAAAATTGTAGGACGCCGCCCCGGCGATGTCGTTGCCGTTTATGCCGATACTCAAAAGGCCAATAAAGAGTTGGGATGGAAAGCAGAAAGAAGTATGGAGGAGGCATTGCAATCTGCTTGGAAATGGGAAAAAAAGATTAGAAAAATTTAAGCACTGAAAACAAGATTAAATGTAAAATATTGAATATAAACGCATTTAAACAAGGTTTAACGTTCTTTTTTTGGCATTGGAAAGTGTTTTTTGTTTTTTTGTACAAATTGTAAATTACAAATAATATATTATGAATTTAGTTTCAGTGAAACGAAAAACAAAAACAGAAAAACGATATTCAGAAAAAATGGGAATGTTGACTACAAATGTAGTTTATATTAAAAAAACATTTTTGACCATTCCTTTTAAAACCATCCACAAATATCGAGATACTTATTACGGAGAAGTGAAAGATTGCTCCGACTGCCGCATAGACCGATAATTAAAATAAAATAACTTTCAAAAACTCCGAAAATCAGCTGTTTTCGGAGTTTTTTTGTTTTGATACATCTTATTCCCGGAGATTCAATTTTCTTCTGAATTGCATAGTAGTACAAATAATATTTTACCCGGATTCGATAAAATCGGAGGGTGTTTTATAAAAAAGGAAAATCCTTGTATAAAAAACCAATTGTAGGGATTAAACAAGGATATTTTAGTTTTTGATATTGAGCTAATGGAATTACAAATTCGCTTTTGAAGCCATTGCAGAACGGTCGATTTTTTTAACTAACCCTTGCAAAACATTTCCGGGGCCGACTTCGATAAATTCAGTAGCACCGTCTTTTATCATTTGTTGTATGCTCTGTGTCCACTTTACCGGAGCAGTCAATTGTGCGATTAGATTTTTTTGAATCTCGGCAGGAGAATTTACGGCTTTGGTCGATACATTTTGATAAATGGGGCAAATCGGATTATTAAATGTCGTATTTTCAATAGCAGTAGCGAGTTCTTCTCGTGCAGGCTCCATCAACGGACTGTGAAAAGCACCGCCTACAGGCAGCATCAGAGCACGCTTTGCCCCGGCTTCTTTCATTTTTTCGCAGGCTTTTTCCACGGCTTCCACTTCTCCGGAAATTACGAGCTGCCCCGGACAATTATAATTTGCAGCAACTACAATTCCGGGAGTTTCCGAACATATTTTTTCTACTGTTTCATCTTCCAGTCCTAAAACCGCAGCCATTGTTGAAGGTTTGATTTCACACGCTTTTTGCATAGCAAGTGCACGTTGGTAAACCAATTTTAAACCGTCTTTAAATTTTAAAGTTCGGTTGGCAACAAGTGCAGAAAATTCACCTAAAGAGTGTCCGGCAACCATATCGGGTTGGAAATTATTGCCTAAAACGGTCGCCAATACAGTAGAATGTATAAAAACAGCCGGTTGGGTTACTTTTGTTTCTTTAAGTTCATCGGCACTGCCATTGAACATGATTTTTGAGATTTCAAAACCTAAAATGTCATTTGCTTGATGAAACAAATCTTTTGCGGCGGGAGAGGATTCATACAAATCCAGTCCCATTCCAGAAAATTGAGCTCCTTGCCCGGGAAAAATATATGCTTTCATAAAAGATAATTTAGCGAGGCTAAAATACACATAAATCAACGGGATTGAAAATTCAAAAAACCGGAAATGTCAATAAAAGTTTTTAAAAGGGTAACAAAAATATAACTAATCGGGCATTCCCAACCTGCGGTAGGTTTCTCGAAGAGCGTCGTAATCATCGGTTATAACCAATAACATATCACTAGGGTGTAAGATTGTTTTTCCATTGGGAACAAAATATTTTCCGTCTCTTTTGACCATTACTACAATGGTTTTTTCGGGTAATTTCAAGTCCATCAAATGGGCGCCGTTTGTCAATGCATTTACGGTAACTTTAATTTCGGAGGTTACGGATTTGATTTCATCCGAAAATTCTACATCAAAATCATGCAATTCGTTTGCTCTGTCGGGTTCTTCGGCAAGTCCGAGCCACTTGGCAACCAAAGGCAGTGAAGTTCCTTGGATTATCAGTGAAACCAGTGTGCAAAAGAATACGATATTAAAAATTAATCGTGAATGTGGAAGGTCTGCTGCCAGTACTGTAATTGCAAATATGATAGGTACAGCACCGCGTAATCCTACCCATGAAATAAAAACTTTATCTTTGATTCCCATTTTTGGAAAAGGTAACAACGAAAGAAAAACACTTACGGGACGCGTGACAAAAATCATAATAAAACTGATGATTAGACCGGGAATAATTATGGGAATTAATTCCGAAGGATTGATTAAAAGTCCCAAAGTAAGAAACATAACCAATTGACTCATCCAAGCAATGCCGTCAAAAAAATTCAAAGAAGACCGTTTATGTACAAAGCGCGAGTTTCCAATGACAACTCCACCGATATAAACTGCTAAATAACCGTTCCCTTTGAGATAGTAAGTAATCGAAAAAATAAAAATACAAAAAGTAAATACGAGAATGGGATAGAGTGATTTATTTTCGATTTTAATATGATTATTGATGTAGACAGCGAGTTTTCCCAATAAATAACCGGCAGCACCACCGATGATGAGTTGTAGTAATAAATCTCCAAAAGCCAACCAATAGTTTGGCTCGGTATCCATTTGCAACAAGCTGATGATTGTAATAGTAAGAACGTATGCCATGGGATCGTTGCTTCCGCTTTCTAATTCCAACATGGGTTTTAGGTTGTTTTTAAGATGCAATCCTTTGGAACGCAGAATAGAAAATACCGAAGCGGAATCAGTAGAAGATATAGTGGCGGCAAGCAACAAAGCTGTAAGAAAACCAACGCTAGCAGACTCCATGGTCTTGCCCAATATATACCAAACCGCAAGACCCGTAAATAAAGCAGTAAGAAGCACGCCGACAGTTGCCAAAATAACACCTTGGGGGAGAATGGGTTTTATATCGTCCAGTTTAGTGTCCATACCACCCGAAAAAAGAATGATACAGAGTGCAACCGAACCGATTGTTTGGGCAATTTCAATATTGTCAAATGCTATCCCCAAGCCGTCTGTTCCAAACACCATCCCGACAGTCAAAAATAACAACAAAGCCGGTACGCCAAACCGATGTCCTGCCTTTTGAGCCAAAATGCTGATGAAGAATAAGATAGAAAGGGTAAGCAAAAATATTTCCATACGGAAAAGAAAATCTAATTAATTGCAAATATAGCAGGTTAGTGGTTTTTGTGGATTGATTTTGCGAAAAAAGCTTGAAAGAAATAAAGGATGAAAATCAAACATCAAAATTATTAATTCTTGTATCTTCCTATCCACATTTTTTAGTTTTTGTCTATTCATGTAAATATTTAATTGAAACTTTGTACCCCAATAATCCGCCGGAATTAAAAACCTGATAATGTTTTGATTCCCCAAAGTTTAAAACCAATGAATTTAAAATTAAATAAACCCATTTGTTTCTTTGATTTGGAAACTACAGGAACCAATGTAGCCAAAGACCGAATTGTTGAAATCGCTGTTCTCAAAGTGTATCCAAATGGAAATAAAGAAAGTCACACTTGGCGCGTGAATCCTGAAATGCCGATTCCACTACATGTTTCTCAAATCCATGGTATTACTGATGAAATGGTGGTAAATGAACCGACATTTAAGGAATTAGCTCCTCGTGTATATGAGTTATTGAAAGATTCCGATTTGGCAGGATTTAATTCCAATCGGTTTGACATTCCTTTGTTGGCAGAGGAATTGTTGCGGGCAGAAATCGATTTTGATTTAAAAAAAGCACATAGTGTGGATGTGCAAACTATTTTTCATAAAATGGAAAAACGAACCTTGGAAGCTGCTTACCGCTTTTATTGCGACAAGGAGTTAATAGACGCCCACAGTGCTATGGCAGATACTAAAGCTACTTATGAAGTTTTGTTGGCGCAATTGGATAAATACCCTGAATTACAAAATGACATCCAATTTTTAGCAGATTTCAGCACCCATAAAGATCATGCAGATTTTGCCGGATTTATTTCTTTGAATTCAGATGGATTGGAAATATTTTCTTTTGGTAAATACAGAGGCAAAGCTGTTTCCGAAGTACTGGATACAGACCCGGGATATTTCGGGTGGCTCTTAAATGCTGATTTTCCGCTTTATACCAAGAAAGTATTGACTAGAATCAGACTTCAAAAATTAAATACCAAATTATAATACCACCCTGTAAATTAAGATGAAAATTATTTGTGTCGGTCGCAATTATATAGAACACGTACGCGAACTCGAAAATGAAAAACCCTCGGAACCGATTATTTTCCTTAAACCGGATACGGCGCTGTTAAACCAGAGTCAAGGATTTATCATTCCGGAATTTTCAACCGAAATACATTACGAAGTCGAATTACTCATTAAGATTAAAAAAGTAGGTAAATATATTGACAGGAAATTTGCCCATAAATATTACGATGTCATCGGACTGGGAATTGATTTTACTGCCCGTGATTTACAAGAACAATTGAAAGAAAAGAAATTGCCTTGGGAAAAAGCCAAAGCTTTTGACGGTTCAGCATTGGTAGGCGGATTTGTAAATAAAACGGATTTTGAAGATTTAAAAAACATCGATTTCTCAGTATTGAAAAATGAAGCGGTTGTCCAAAAAGGAAATTCGGGAAATATGATCTGGCATTTTGATGAACTTATTGAATATATCTCACAATATTTCACATTAAAAACGGGTGATATTATCTTTACCGGCACACCTGCGGGCGTTGGAAAAGTTAATGAAGACGATATCCTAAAAGGTTTTATCGGAGAACAAGAACTCTTTCAAGTAAAAGTGAAATAAAATCTAAATTATAATTTCACAAAACAGTAATCTTGTATTTTTGAATTGATATAACAGTTTTCAAAAGAGACGTTGTAATTCATACGACAGTTACGCACAGAATTCAATACTACAAAATGGGAAATGAACGTGAAAAATTTGATATAAATTCAACTTTAAAAGGAATTAAGATTGTTCAGAAAATTGGAGAGTTATTACAGGCTAGAACTCAATTTATGAGTGTTGCAGAAAGTTGTACCGGTGGCAGAATTGCCTCAGAAATCACTCAGTATCCTGATGCGTCTTCCACTTTTAAGGGAGGAGTAGTAGCCTATGAAACCAGTTTAAAAACAAAACTTCTGGGAATTCCAGCTCCATTTATCGAAAAATACAATGTCGTAAGCGAGGAAGTTGCTAAAATGATGGCGGTACGCGCCTGTCGCGTGTTCGATGCCCATTATGCAATTTCCACTACTGGCATCGCAGGTCCTTCCAAAGGACAAGGCGAGGATTCAATCGGGACAGTTTGTATAGGAATAGCAACGCCTGAAGGTGTTGTTGCTCAAAAGTTTAACTTCGGTAAAAATCGTTCGGAAGTGATAGAAAAAACTTTAAATAAAGCTTTTAAAATGCTCTATGACGAACTAATAAAGTAATTATATCCAAACTTATTCTTACTACACTTTTTTTTATCAGAAACAATCATCTCTCATTGCAACAAAAATAATTAACAATCTTTTTGTATTAACTGTGTTCGGTTAGTACAGAACCAATCGTATATTTGCGCTCGATTTTCCTCAGTTCGTTCAACGTGATTACAAAAAAAGAAAGATTGGTAGAGAAATTAGGTGTTTATATCGAGCATAAAGAATCGATAGCACCGCTGGCAGCGCGTATTCTTGCAACATTAATTCTTCAAGGCAAGAAAGGAACGACTTTTGATTCTTTGGTTTGCGAATTAAATGCGAGTAAAAGTACTATTTCTACACATTTAAACACGCTTCAAGTTGCAGAAAGAGTAACATATTATACCAAATCTGGAGACAGAAAAAAATATTTTGTATTAAACCCCAATGATTTAGTGAAGTCTATAGAAGAGATGATTGCACGTTGGAAAGATGAAAAAAAATTGCACATGGAAATCATGGATTACAAAAAAGAAGTAAACAGTCAATTGCCTGTGAATTCTGAAGAACAATTTGATTTAGATTTTCACAAGATGTATTTAACTTATTTAAAACAAGCCTCGGAATTAATGGAAACATTAAAACAAAAAATGATATCAAAAAACAATCAAGAATAAATTGCCTAAAATGAAAAGACAATCGCTCATATATTTTGTGCTGCCTGTGCTGTTAATAGCATTATTAAGTAGTTGTAATGATAAACCTAATCAACAACAAATGTCACAGGCAAGACCTTATCCCGTTATTACCATTCCTTCAAAAGACATCACCGGATATGACAGATACCCTACCAAACTGGAAGGAATTATCAACAGTGAAGTTCGTGCCAAAACTTCAGGATACATTACCGAAGTAATGGTCGATGAAGGGCAGCCTGTAAAACGTGGACAAGTGATGTTCCGTTTGGAAACTGAATCTCTCAATCAGGATGCGGCTGCGGCGCAAGCGAATGTAAATGCGGCACAGGTGGAGGTCGATAAACTAAAACCTTTGGTCGAAAAAAACATCATTAGTGAAGTTCAGTTAGAAAGCGCAAAAGCACGATTGGAACAGGCAAAAAGTGTTCATAAATCAATTGAGGCCAATATAGGTTATTCTACCATTCGAAGTCCGGTTGACGGTTATGTCGGTGCTATTAATTTCCGTGAAGGTTCTTTGGTAAGCCCAACTTCTACCCAGCCGCTGACAATAGTTGCGGACGTCAGTAAGATTTATGCATTTTTCTCTTTAAATGAAAGAGAATATCTGGATTTTATTAAAAATAGCGAAGGAGAAACCTTACAAGAAAAAATTAAGAATTTGCCTAAAGTAAAATTATTATTGGCAAATGGAATGGAATATCCTATTGAAGGAACCATTGAAACCATTAACTCACAGGTGAATGCGAGCACAGGAAGTGTTTCATTTCGTGCAGTATTTGACAATCCTAATCATATTTTATCTAGTGGTTATAGCGGTGAAATTAAAATTCCTACAGTTTATGAAAATGCGACTTTGCTTCCTGTTGCTGCTACTTATGAAAGACAGGGAATCATTTATGTTTATCAAGTAGTGGGAGATACTTTAGCCCGTTCTCAAACAATTGATGTCACGGGACGGGTAGATAATATTTATATTGTAAAAGAAGGTATTAAAGTGGGTGATAAAATCGTAGCACAAGGTGTTGCCAGATTGAGAAACAATACCCCAATCGTCCCCCAGGAAGTGGCTTTTGACAGCATTGCAAGAGGATTACAACCCGCGTTCAAATAAAAAATCATGATAAAAAAATTTATAGATCGTCCTGTACTTTCCAGTGTAGTTTCAATCATTATTTTAATATTGGGGGTTTTGGGAATCTCCGCTTTGCCCACAACACAATACCCGGACATTGCGCCACCGACGGTTCAGGTTCGTGCTACTTTTCCGGGAGCAAATGCGCAAACCGTTTTGGAAAGTGTTATCGTTCCCATTGAAGAACAGATAAACGGTGTGGAAGGAATGACCTATATTACTTCTACGGCGAGTAATAACGGAAGTGCAAACATCAGTGTGTTTTTTGAACCTGATGTCGATCCCGATATTGCTGCGGTAAACGTTCAAAACCGTGTGGCACGTGCCAATCCCTTATTGCCACAAGAAGTCATCCAAACCGGAGTGATTACTCAAAAACAACAAACAAGTGCCCTGATGTTCCTTGCGGTCTATTCTGAAAATCCAGATTACGACGCTACTTACATTCAGAACTATTTAAATATCAATGTGCTGCCCGAGATAAAAAGGGTGAGAGGAGTTGGTGATGTAAATGTTTTTGGTGCAAAGGAATATGCCATGAGAATCTGGATTAAACCGGAAAAACTAGCTGCTTACAATTTGGAACCTGTTGATGTAACTACAGCAATTCGTGAACAAAGTCGTGAAGCGGCGGCAGGTTCTCTTGGTCAAAACGACGCTCAAGCATTTGAATACGTACTCACTTATAGCGGGCGATACAATGAAGCCGAAGAATACGAAAACATTGTCATCAGAGCTTTAGGAAACGGACAGTTCTTAAGATTAAAAGACATAGCGGATATTGAAATGGATGCTCAAAGCTATGGAGGAATGTCATTTATGAACGGTTTTCCGAGTGTGAGTATGGGAATTTATCAAACTCCGGGTTCAAATGCTCAGGAAATTATCAGAAATATTCATTCTATAATGCAAGAACTGCAAGAGGATTTTCCTCAGGGCATGAGTTATAATGTGAATATGGATACAAACGAATTTTTGGACGCATCTATAAATAAGGTTATCGCTACATTTATTGAAGCATTCTTATTGGTTTTTGTGGTTGTCTTTGTTTTTTTGCAAGATTTGCGTTCTACTCTAATTCCTGCAATTGCAGTTCCGGTTTCAATTATTGGAACGTTCTTTTTCCTCAACTTATTCGGGTATTCTATTAACTTATTGACACTGTTTGCCTTGGTATTGGCAATTGGAATTGTTGTGGATGATGCCATTGTTGTAGTAGAAGCGGTACATGCCAAATTGGAAGAAGGAGGGAAGACACCCAAACAAGCCACTTACAAAGCAATGGAGGAAATTACAGGAGCCATTATTTCAATTACGCTGGTAATGGCAGCTGTATTTGTTCCGGTAACATTTATTACAGGTCCCACCGGAGTGTTTTATGAACAATTCGGAGTTACATTGATTGTAGCTATTTTGATTTCGGCAGTAAATGCTTTGACATTGAGTCCGGCATTATGTGCTTTGTTTTTAAAATCACATGATGAAAATGTAAAAAAGAAAGGTTGGATAGGAAGATTTTTTGCCAAATTTAATGTTGCTTTTGAAGCTGCGACAAATCGCTATGTTCGCTCATTGAGTTTCTTTTACAGACACAAATGGATTACCGTAGTGTTTCTTGCCGCATGTTCTGCCGGTATTATTTGGGCAATGAATACCACACCTACAGGCTTTGTCCCGGACGAGGACAGAGGGTTGATTTTTGCAAATTTTGAATTGCCTGCAGGAGCTTCATTGGACAGAACGGTTGCAACTACTCAGGAAATGCGCAAGAAAATCGTGCAAATTCCGGGAATTCGCCACGTTTCTCTTGTAAATGGATTCAGTATGATAAGCGGCGCCGGAAGCAACTATGGAATCGGTTTTATTAAACTTGACCATTGGGATGACAGAAAAGACGATGAAAAATCCGTTGAAGCAATTATCGGAAAATTGTTTGCTGCCGCATCAACCGTTCCTGACGCCAATATACTTTTCTTTCAACCGCCCAGCGTCCCGGGATTTGGTGTTTCTTCAGGTTTTGAACTTCAGCTTTTAGATCGTTCAGGAGGAAGTTTTATTGATATGGACGAAGCTGCTCAAGATTATATTGAAGCATTGTCAGCACGACCTGAAATTATGTATGCACAAACTTCTTTTAATACGGATTATCCCCAGTATGAAATCAATGTGGATATCGCAAAATCTAAAGAAGCGGGTGTGAGTGTAACATCTATTCTCAATGCTTTGCAAGGCTATATCGGAAGTCTCTATACCGCCGACTTTACCAAATACGGTAAACAATATCGCGTGTATGTTCAAGCGCTTCCTGAAGATCGGGCTTCTACGGAAAGTTTAAATCGGATTTATGTAAGAAATGCGCAAAACGAAATGGCGCCGATTACCCAATTTATTACCCTTGAAAAAGTTTACGGTCCGCAATCTGTAACGCGTTTTAACCTATTTAATTCAGCGAGAATCAACGGTGCCGCCGCTCCCGGATATTCTACCGGAGATGCGATTCGGGCAGTACAGGAAGTAAGTCAAACAGCATTGTCACAAGATTTTACCATTGACTTTTCCGGATTGACACGAGAGGAAATTTCAGCAGGAGACCAAACAGTATTTATTTTAATTCTTGTACTTGTATTCGTGTACTTTTTACTTGCCGCACAATACGAAAGTTTCCTGATTCCGTTCTCGGTAATTTTCTCGGTTCCAATTGGCATCTTCGGTGCTTATTTTGTTACCAAGGTTTCAGGACTTGAAAATAACGTGTTTTTCCAAATTGCTTTGATTATGCTGATTGGACTTTTGGCTAAAAATGCAATTTTAATTGTGGAATTTGCATTGCAAAGACGTCGCGCAGGATATACCCGTGCCAAAGCGGCATTCGAAGGTGCAAAAGTTCGTCTGCGACCGATTCTGATGACTTCCTTTGCATTTATTATCGGTCTTTCACCTTTGGTGTTTTCAACAGGAATCGGGGCAAGAGGAAATAACGCTATTGGAACCGGTGCGGTGGGAGGTCTTTTAATTGGAACTGTTTTCGGGGTGTTTGTAATCCCGATTCTCTATATTTTCTTCCAATGGTTACAGGATAAAATAAATAAAGTTCCTGATGTGATTCAGGAGGATGTACAATCTTTAAATGAAGGGAATAATGAAAATAGCTAAGGGCTTTCTAATATTTTTTATCGCAATATCGCTTCAGTCATGTTTTGTTGCTAAAGATTACAACAGACCTGAAAATATTGTTGACGAATCGCTGTATCGAACCGATCAACTTTCATCGGACAGCCTGTCAATGGCGACAATTTCATGGAGGGAAATTTTTACCGATAAAATGCTTCAAGATTATATTGAGGAAGGATTGGAAAATAATATGGACATCCGCATCGGATTAAAACAAATTGATATTGCCCAAGCGTATCTGAGACAAGGAAAAGCTGCATATTTTCCTACGTTGAATGCCCAAGTTGTGGCAATGCATCAGGAATTTTCTGAAAGTAGTCAATTCGGCGGACAATTTTCTTCAATGAATCAATTTGAATTATCGGGTGCATTGTCTTGGGAAGCGGATATTTGGGGCAAAATAAGAAGCAATGAAAGAGCCACAAATGCTGTGTATCTTCAATCCGTAGCTGCGCATCGGGCTGTAAAAAGTCATTTGATTGCAAATATAGCATCGGTTTATTATCAATTAATTGCACTTGACGAACAAATTAGAATCACTGAAGAAACCATTCAAACACGCACGAAAAGTCTGGAAACTACCAAAGCTTTAAAGGATGCCGGAAATGTCACTGAGGTTGGTGTAAAACAAACTGAAGCGCAACTTTACAATGCGCAAAGTATTTTAGTTAACTTAAAAGAGCAAGCCGTATTATTGGAGAATACTTTGTCTATTTTATTGGGGAGTTCACCGCGAGAATTTAATAGGAGTACGTTAAGTGAACAAGAAATTGATGTTCCTTTAACCCTAGGAGTTCCGATAGATTTACTCAGCAACCGTCCAGATGTGATGGCAGCAGAATACGGATTGATACAAGCTTTCGAACTTACAAATGTGGCGCGAAGTAATTTTTATCCTTCATTGACATTAAACGCAAGCGGTGGATTGCAAGCCTTGGAAATCGATAAGCTGTTTGATGTAAACTCATTGTTTGCAAGTGTTGTCGGTGGATTGACACAACCAATTTTTAATGGAAGAAGAATTAAAACACAGTATGAAGTCGCACAAGCCCAACAAGAACAAGCATTGTTAAATTTTAAAAATACCTTGTTGACAGCAGGAAAAGAAGTTTCGGATGCGCTTGTGTCTATAGAATCCGCAGAGCAAAGAATAGGATTAAAAGAAAACGAAAATGATGCCTACCAGCTGGCAGTGGATTATTCAATGGAACTTCTGAATAACGGTTTTGCAAATTATTTAGAAGTGTTAACTGCCGAAGAACGTGCATTGGCTTCAGGTTTGGAAATGATTGCAGCTCAAAATTCAAGGCTTCAATCAATTGTCAATTTGTACAGAGCGCTTGGCGGCGGATGGATGGATTAGTCCTTTCAGTTATCGCAACAGAATTTCAAATCTTCCTCGTACTTTTTGCAGATATAAAGATAAATTTTCACTAATTTTAAACTTTTAGCCTCGGAAATCATGTCTTGGGATTTAGGTGGAGCTATTCTCCTAAGATAATGATTTTCAGGCTATTATTAAAATATTCTGTCCGTTATTTTACTGATTTTTAGAGAATTATATCAACAATGTTTTGTGATAACCAACCCTTGTTCGCATTGTTAACAAGATTTTAGAAATTAGTTTTTAATTTTTATGCTTTTATATTTTAATCGCAAAGTTGTTAAGATTGCAAGAAAATGCTGCATTCTCTGCGCGGTGAAATCCTTTCTGCTCATACAAAATCACTGCCTTAATTAGGAATCTGATTTTTCTACTTACCTTTGATTTTTTCAACTCATACTTATGAAAAACGTTATCATTACAGGTACATCACGCGGAATCGGGTTTGAATTGGCTAACCAATTTTCTCAAGCCGGACATCGTGTATTGGGACTTTCTCGAAATACATCAACACTGGAAAATTCCGGAAGCAATTCACTTTCGATTATGGCGTTTGACATTTCAAATGAATCCGATTTCTATAAACTGAAAACCTATCTCCAAGCAGAATTTAAGCAAGTCGATATTTTGATTAACAATGCGGGATATCTAATTCATAAACCTTTTCAGAATCTCACTCGTAAAGATTTTATGAAGTCTTATGAAGTAAATGTTTTCGGTCTTGCGATGCTTATTCAGGAAGTCCTTCCTTTTATGAAAAAAAACGGTCATATTGTAAATATCAGCAGTATGGGCGGCGTACAAGGAAGCGTTAAATTTTCGGGATTATCTGCCTACAGTAGCAGCAAAGGAGCGATTTTGACATTAACCGAATTGCTTGCGGAGGAATATAAAGAATCAGGTCCTTCTTTTAATGCACTTGCACTTGGAGCTGTACAAACAGAAATGTTCCAAGAAGCTTTTCCTCATCTTAAAGCAAACTGCTCGCCCAAAGAAATGGCATCGTATATTATGGAGTTTGCGCTAAACGGAAACCGATTTTACAACGGAAAAATATTGCAGGTTTCAAACAGCACGCCGTGATGTCAAAAAAATGACGAACTTGAATTTATACTAAATGTTTCAAACCCTGGTTCATTACAGTCTTCATTTCTTAGCTCCGGGGTTAATTGCGTTTGTTTTTTTTAGAAGTCAATGGAAAAAAGCTTGGCTGCTGATGTTGGCAACTATGGCAATCGATTTGGATCACCTATTGGCAATCCCCATTTTTGACCCAAACCGATGCAGTATCAATTTCCATCCTTTACATACTTACCGGGCTTGGATTGTTTATGTGGGCATGATTTTTTTCAAAAAAACAAGAATCATCGGAATCGGATTGGCATTCCATTTACTTACTGATTTTATCGATTGTATTTGGAACAAAACACTGTTCTGAGTAAAATGTCTTTAGCGTTTGTTACTTAATAAAAACAGGATTTGAAAAATAGTATTCCAAATCCTGCATAAACTAAACCTATTAACTACTAACTTTTTTAGGCTGATTAAATTAAAATCAAAACAGATTAAAAAGTATATTTTAAAGTTCCTGAGAAACTAATCGGATCAGTTTGATTTATAAAACTTGTACGGTAAGCATTGTATCCGATTTCATTGAAGATATTGTTTACTGTAAACTGCAAACTCCAATGCGTGTCAAATTTATAAGCAGCTTGGAAGTTTACAATTGTATAAGCATCTACATCAAAAGGTTTTTCGTTGGGAACAATTCCCTCATGTGTTATCGGACCTTGTGACCAGTCATTCATAGGTCTTTCTCCTGTGTAATAAACGCCGGCTCCTAAAGACAAACCGTTTAAGAATTGATTGAATTTGTAATTTACATAACCATTAAATGTGTGTTTTGGAGTATTTAAAGGCGATGAACCATAAACATAAGAAGTGTGCTCTTTGTATTGTGCATCAATATATGAATATCCGGCTATAATTTCCAGGTTCGACAGCGGACGTCCTGTTAACTCAACTTCAACTCCTTGACGTTGGTCGTTTCCTCCTTTGGCATAATGAAGAATATTTGTCCAAGTTTCATCGTAAACCGGTAAGTTGATGTTTTTATTATTGATTCGGTACAACGTTAAATTAAAACGTAAACGATCGTTTAACCAGCTGGATTTAATTCCCGTTTCTATTTGGTCAAAACGTTCATTTCCCAATTCTTCTCCGTCTTTTCCAAGTCGTGAAGCAGTACGTGGATAAGAACTGTTGGTGTAGGAAGCAAACAAGTTGATATTTTTGAAAGGAGAAACGATGATTCCGCCAAGCGGATTTAAAGCATCACTTCTCGAATTTTCTATCTCAGCAATGGTTTCAGTAGTGCTGTAACGCAATCCGACAAAAGTTTTTAACCATGTATTCCACGAAATAACATCTTGAAATACAAATCCAATTGAACGGGTTTTGGCACTTTCGAAACTTCCATCATTAAGCGTCAGATTTGGTAAAACATTCGAAATCGGCTCAAAAACATTAATCGTATCAAGTACTCCGGCAGCATAATTTGAGGTGCTAAAACTGTTGGTTCTATAATCAAATCCAACTTGAAAAGTGTGGTTTATTGAACCGGTTTTTACTTTATCTCCGACCACGTCAAACTGCAAAACGCTGTTTTTGTCGCTTCGTGTAGAAGTAGTATAGCTTCGTTGTCGGATGTTATATTGAACTTCATCATCAACAGTGATTGTCCTGCCTAAACCGGCGCCTTTGTCGTCCAACATCAAACTTGAACTATAAAATGCACCTTTTAAGGATAGTTTGTCAGATAATCTTCTGTCAAGGCGAATTGCAAAACTTTGATTTTCGGTAATTGAACGGTCGTTTTCAAATCCCAAAAATTGATTGTAAGGCAAATCGTAAATGGCATTTATGTCGTTTGAGGCGAGATTAACCGTTCCTAAATCCGGCGTTCTGCTGTCGTGGAAATAATCTAATTCAGCAATAATCGTTGTTTTTTCATCAATTTTCCATGAAAGTGACGGATTAAAATAGAAGCTTTCTTTTCCAACTTTACTGCGGTAACTGTCGGAACGTTCTATGGCGCCGTTAATTCTAAAAGCCAAAGTTTTTTGACGATTTACCGGTCCAAAAAAATCAAAAGTAGGACGGAACTGCCCGTAACTTCCGCTTCGTAAACTCACGTTTCCGCCAAAATTATATTTAGGAGTTTTTGTAACGATGTTGATAATTCCGCCGGGACTTCCGATATCGGTTGCTACGCCTTGTGTGATGGATGCCGTTCCTTTTAGAATTTGAATGTTATCAACACCTTGCATATCGGTCAGCACTCCGACACCACGGAAATCTGAATGAATTCGAACGCCGTTTTTCAATATCGGAATTCCTCTAAAGCCGCGAGAAGACATGCTTTCACGTTTGTTGCCATAGGTTGAAAAAGTATAAACTCCCGGCACATTCTTGGTTGCTTCTGCTATGGTGAGTGCGCCTTGATCTTCGATAAGTCTTCCGGAAATAACCGAAATACTTTGAATTTGTTCATAAGGTTTTAAAGGAAGTCGCGTAATGGATTCAATTTTATCCGGAGAATCGTTGCGATTGCCGAATACTTCAACCTGTCCGAGTTGATTGTCGAAAATAAGTGTAAAATTGATTATTTGTGATTCGTCAGGTGTAACAATGATGGTTCGCTCTGAAATTTGATAACCTACCGCGCTTGCCTTGAGTATCCAAGTTCCAGCAGGTATATTTTCAAGCCTGTAAAAACCGTTTTCGTCGGCTGCCGTTCCGCTGTTTAAAGATTCGATATAAATAGATGCAAATGGAATGGTTTGATTGTTTTCATCAAAAACATTTCCACTTATTAAAGTATTTTGCTGGGCAAAAAGTAAATTAACACAAAAGATGAGTGCGAAAGTGGTAATTGTTCTCATTGTTTTTATTTAGATTAAATATAAATTGCGAGCAAAAGTACTATCTAGAAAAGCAATTTTCAAAGAGAAACTTCTAAAATATTTATCTGATTCCTGAGAAACATTATCAATCAATTTGTTAGATTTAAAAATAAATTACTACCTCATTAAAAATTGAGTGATTATAGAAAAATGAGTTTCTTTGCAGCGTATGACTGACATTCTTCAAAAATACATTCCACAGGCTGCGGTAATTCCTGTTTTTGAATTGATTAAGGAACATGGCGTCCATTTAAAAATTGTAAATGAACGAAAAAGCCGTCATGGCGATTACAGACGATTACCTACCGGACAGCATCAGATAACTGTAAACGGAAGTTTAAATCCTTATCGGTTTCTCATTACTCTGATTCATGAAATTGCACATCTCGTTGCATTTCAAAAATATGGTTCACGAATTAAACCACATGGCGTGGAATGGAAAATCACATTTCAACAAATGATGCTTCCGTTTATCCGTCCCGGAGTTTTTCCGAATGATTTACTGCCTTTTCTTGCACGACATTTTAAAAATCCAACCGCTTCAAGTGATACGGATACACATTTGGCATTGGCATTAAAAAGGTACGATCCGGAAAATGATAAAAGCTATATCTTTGAAATCCCTGAAGGGAGTCTGTTTCGCATCTATAACGGTCGGATTTTTAAAAAAGGCCATAAAAAAGTAAAAAGATATTTATGCGAAGAAGTTCATACAGGCAAACTATATTTATTCAAGCCTCATGCTGAAGTTGAATTGCTCAAAGAGTAAACAAACGGGGCTATTTTAAATCAATATTATATGAATCAAAATTATTTTGCAGTAATTATGGCCGGAGGAGTCGGTTCTCGGTTTTGGCCTGTTAGCACTTCCGAATATCCGAAACAGTTTCACGATATGCTGGGAACAGGTCAATCTCTTTTGCAGAAAACCTATGCGCGAATAAATAAAATCGTTCCTGCGGAAAATATTTATATCCTGACCAATGAACGCTATTTGCAATTGACTTTGAAGCAGCTTCCGGAAATTTCTGAACAGCAAATAGTTCTTGAACCGGCTATGCGAAATACGGCACCATGCATTTTATTAGCTGCTTTAAAAATCCAGAAACAAAATCCAAATGCACTGATGCTTGTTGCACCGAGTGATCATTGGATTGAAGATGAAGATGCTTATGCACAAGATGTTGGTAAATGCTTTAACGCATCGGAAAAAGAAGATATTTTAATGACTTTGGGAATTCTTCCGACATTTCCGAATACGGGCTACGGCTACATTGAAAGTGATTCTAATGAAACATCAGAAATCAAAAAAGTAAAACAATTTCGTGAAAAACCGGATTATGAAACTGCAAAACAATTTTTAGCGGCAGGTAATTTTTTATGGAATGCGGGGATATTTATCTGGAGTGCAGAAAGCATTGTCAATGCATTCAAAAAACACTTGAACGAAATGTACAATCTTTTTTACAAAGGATGGAATCAATTGAATACATCTGAAGAAAAAGCTTTTATTCAACAAGAATATGCCAAAGCGGAAAACATATCTATTGATTATGGAATCTTGGAAAAAGCGAATAATGTTTATGTAAAACCGGCAGTTTTTGATTGGAATGATTTAGGAACTTGGGGTGCATTGTACGATAAGTTACCAAAAGATGGCCAACAAAATGCAACTGTGAATGCTGAAGTTTTATATCGTGAGGCCGAGGAGAATATCGTTTTTACTTCCGGAAGAAAATTTGTGGTAATTGAAGATTTAAAAGATTATATCATTGTTGATAAAGAAGATGTACTGCTTATTTATCCCAAACAAAAAGAGCAAGAAATAAAAACGCTTTTAAAAGATGTGGATGATAAATACAAATAATCACATTCAACCGTGAGTCGAAATGCGTGAAGCGTGAGACGTAAACAAATAACGCTTCACCCTTCACGATAAAAAACTTTCAATTCTCAACTCTCAATTAAAAATACGCTTCACGCCTCACGCTTCACCTTTTACGCTCTTTCCTTTTTCAACTGCGATAATGCTGACAATAAAAATCTGAAAAGCGTGATAAATCATCAACGGAAGCAACATCATTCCCAAGATGCTGCTGCCTCCAAATAATGCTTCGGAAAAAACAGTTCCGTGAACCAATGATTTTTTAGATGAGCAAAACTGATTTGTAATCTGATCGGCGTGATTAAATTTTAAAAGT
Organism: uncultured Flavobacteriaceae bacterium; assembly: GCA_964636665.1. GTDB lineage: Bacteria > Bacteroidota > Bacteroidia > Flavobacteriales > Flavobacteriaceae > JAAYLC01. The sequence continues at coordinate 35,808 of CAZWVT010000005.1, read as the reverse complement.
TTCCCAATCCAACCGGTTAGCGCATAAATAATTACAAAAAGAAGCACTGCCAAAATACTCATAACAATCAAATCTGACCATCGCATATTGGCAAACAACTGATCCTCAAAAGAGCGGACAAAACTTTTGTAAACAATCAATAAAATAATGGATTTGTCAAACAGCGTTAAACTGCGCTTGTTATTTCTTGCCCACACACCCAAGAAACGTCTAAGTAATAATCCAAAAACGAGCGGAATGACAATTTCCGTAAGTAATTGAATATAAATTTGACTCAAATCATAATCAAATTCTGTTTGTTGGATAAATAAAAATATCCAGAAAGGAGTAAAAATAATTCCCAGAATTCCGGAAATGCTCGCATTAAAAATAGCTCCCGGTAAATTTCCTTTTGCCATAGAAACCATTACAACCGAAGAAGAAACAGTGGACGGAAGTGCAGCAAGAAACAGAAATGAAAACCACATTAATTCGTAATCCGTATCCTTGGCAAACGGATAGAAAATCAATATCAATAATGGAAATAACAGAAAAGTACTCGATTGGATTGTCAAATGAAGTTTCCAATTAGACAAACCGCTTTTTAACGCTTCATTGTTTAAGGTTAAGCCGTAAAAAAAGAAAATTAAAGAAATTCCGACACTTCCGATTAAGTCCACGGGAATTTTACTTTCGGAAGAAGCCGGTTGTGGAAAAAAATATGCAAGAAGAATGCTTGCGATGATGGCAATTACAAAAGGCTCGAGTTTTAGTTTTTTAAGCATAGCATAAAATAATCGGACAAAGATACGACGGGAAAATATTCCAATTGTTTCTGTTCTTTAGTTTATGGGAAAAGCAATAAAACCAGAAGGAATGTTTCCCATTCAAAAAGACTATTTTTGTGAAAAATATCTTCAAAAAATTAGAATTATGACAGAAGCCTACGTTTCTTATAAGAATGAAAACGGCATAGCAACCATTGAATTTTTTCATCCTGCACACAACAGTTTGCCCGGCAATATTTTAGCCAAATTAGCCGAAACAATCACAAAAGCAGGGAAAGATGAAAGTGTAAAAGTGGTGATTTTAAAAAGTGGCGGAGATCGGACTTTTTGTGCCGGAGCAAGTTTCACCGAACTGATAAATATAAACGATGCTGAAACCGGGCGCATATTCTTCAGCGGATTTGCCAATGTAATCAATGCGATGAGAAAATGTCCTAAATTCATTATCGGACGGATTCAAGGAAAAGCTGTTGGCGGTGGAGTAGGTGTGGCTTCTGCTACGGATTATTGTTTTGCAACGAAATTTGCTGCTATCAAATTAAGTGAATTGAATGTCGGAATCGGTCCTTTTGTAGTTGGTCCTGCCGTGGAACGTAAACTTGGAATCAGCGGAATGAGTCAAATTGCCATTGATGCAAACACCTTTTACAGTGCGGAATGGGCACATCAAAAAGGGCTTTACAGTGCGCTGTATGATTCTGTAGAGGAGATGGATAAATCCATTCAAACTTTTGCAGAAAATTTGTGTAACTACAATCCGGAAGCGATGAAAGAAATTAAAAAAATGATTTGGAACGGCACCGAAGATTGGGACGAATTGTTAGCACAACGCGCTGAAATTTCAGGACGTCTTGTCTTGTCCGATTTCACTAAAGAAGTCTTGAAAAAATACAAATAAGAATAAAAAAAGAAGCCGTCCTAATCAAAAACTAAGACGGCTTTTAAATTTAAAAACTCATTGTTTATTCATAGTTTTTGCTTTCATTAATCTTGGCGTATTGTGCATTTTTAGCATTGTTTTCAGAATCTACAACCATGATGACAAAGCTGAGATTTTCGCCAACATAGTGTGAAGGAACAGTAAAGTTGTATGTTTTGCTATACACTTCAAAAGCTGGTAAGTTGGGAATGGCATCTCCAAAAAGATTGGAAAGCGAATTTCTGAGTCCGTCGTTGTGAACGTAATTTTCAATCGGATTTCCTTTTCCTTCATAAGGATGTCCCGGAGTTTGGTCGTAATAATTTGCTTGCGGTGAAACTACGCCGTTTTCCAGAAGATAAACAACTAATTTATCTCCTTGATTGGATCCGTTTTCATAAATTACATCGACAGCAACCGAAAGATTGTCGCCGTTTAATCTGGAGTTTATTGCAATTGAAACATCGGTGTTTTGCCCTGCCATCGAAGTTGCCTGCCCCAAATCATAAGGTCTTGGCCAAGGAACCGTTCGATTAATTTGCGCTTTTGGAAATCCGTTATCGACATCAAACATATCTTGAAGTTCTGAAATTCGGTCAAAATTCAACGGATCGGGAATAGAAGAAGATGATTTGTGAATCGCTACCACCGCCACATCATCTGTAACAGCACGTAACTCGTCAATAGCTACAGCAACGGCAGGACAAAATCCGCACCAAGTGCCGGTATAATCTTCTACGACTACTTTCCTTTTTGGGATGAATGTTTCAAAGTTTTCAATATCACTCAAATAGCTTTTATTATTTATAACATACGATGCATATACTTCATATTCAGCTTCTACGGATGATGAAAAAACATTTCCTTCTATTTCATTTCCATTTACGAAAAAAACAGCTTCATCAGATACATTTACGCCTTGATCATTAATCAATCCAAAATTAATGGGCTGATTTCTCAATGCTTTGGGAAAATCAATCGTCAATGTATAGGTATCCGGTTCAAGAACTTCAAAAGAAATCTCGTTACTCGTTATGTTTTCATAAATCGCTTTGGCTACATACACGCCCGGATTTTCAAAATAATAAGTGTTTCCTGAAATCTCTTCATTATCAATCAGTATTATAGATTCGTTGGTGTAATCTTCGCCATCACTTCCTTCAACTGTAAAAACAACAGTTGTATTCATTCCAATCAATTCTGAATTGGAAGAACTAACATCGCTTTTTAACTCAATTGAAAGTTGGGAATTGATGTTAATCGGGTCTTCTTTACGGCTACACGAGAAGCTTAGTATTATAATAAATAGAAGTAAAAATTTACTTGACGATTTCATTTTAATATTTTTTTAGAATAGATTGCTAAGATAAAACGAAAATAATGAACCGTATGATTTTTAAAAAATCATTCTTTAGAAGCCCTGAAATATATTTAAAAAACTTAATATTGCTTTAAAATGTAATTATATCCCTTATGAAAAAAATAATATTTTTAAGTTTTCTGTTTTGTTCTGCAGTTGTTTTAGGACAAAATGACGTTCCTCGCATCGATTTACAAACCTTGGATGGAAAAACTTTTAATTCGCAAGACATGGGAAGCGATGATGCCGTAACGATTATTTCTTTATGGGCAACTTGGTGCGTTCCTTGTTTAAAGGAATTGGATGCCATCAATGAAGTTTATGAAGATTGGCAAGCAGAAACGAATGTCAAGCTCTATGCAGTTTCTGTAGATGATTCAAGAACTTTGAGACGCGTAAGACCTTTGGTTAATGGGAAAGGATGGGATTACACAGTTCTTTTGGATACAAATCACGATTTTAAACGTGCCGTTGGAGCTGCAACTGTTCCTATGACATTGTTGGTCAAGGACAATAAAATAGTGTATCGCCATTCGGGATACAGCCCGGGTGCAGAATTTGCGCTCTACGAAAAGATTAAAGAATTTTCTAATTAATTTCTCTTCTCAATATTCTTTTAATGAAAAAGTTATTTTTGAGTGTTTTAATTCTTGTCAGCGGTATGGTCGTTGCTCAAGAAACCGGATATTTTTTTGGCGGATTGGAATCCAATTCGCAATGGTTGTTGGATGATGAAAAATTTGATTTTCCTGCTCCCGACGAACAATTTCGAGCAAATAATTACCTTCAACTTAATTATAGCCTCGGAGATTTTACAGCCGGAATTCAATATGAATCCTATTTGCCATTGGCACTTTATGGATATTCGCCTACGTGGGATAATCAAAACGGAATTGGAACGTATTATTTGAATTATAAAAATGAATCTTTGGATGTTACCGGAGGATATTTTTATGAGCAATTTGGAAGCGGTCTTATTCTTCGTTCATGGGAAGACCGACAATTGGGAATTAATAATGCATTAAAAGGGATTCGTGTAAAATACACACCATCTGCTACCTTTGATTTAACGGGAGTGTACGGGCAAACACGTCACGGATTTGATGTTTCTGAAGGCGTTACACAAGGTTTGGATGCCAATGTTTATTTAAGTGATCTTTTAAATTTTCAAACTGTGGATGTCAGATTTGGTGCCAGTTATGTTGGTCGTTACCAAGCGAGTCAAAACAGTGACAGCATTCCTTCTACAGTCAACGCTTATTCAGGAAGATTGGATTTAATGTACAACAATTTATACGGAGGAATCGAAGCGGTAGCCAAAGATCCGGATGTGATTGTGACAGATGGTTTTGTAAGTTCTCCACAATTATTTGACGGAACTGCGCTATTGGTGAATTTAGGATATGCACGAAGCGGATTGGGAATCAATACAACATTCCGCAGATTGGAGAATTTCTCTTTCTATGCAAATCGGTATGCGGAAGGAAATCAATACAATGAGCAATTGCTAAATTACGTTCCGGCAATAACCAAACAACACGATTATATGCTTTCCAATATCTATGTGTATAATTCGCAGCCGAGATTAATTTTTGACGAATATGAACAACGCGTGGGAGAAGTCGGTATGCAATTCGATGTTTATTACACTTTTGACAGGGAATCCGCATTAGGGAAAGTAGGTACAAAAATAGCCGGAAATTTCTCTTACTGGTCAGGAGTTGAAGCTGATTTCAATAGCGAGGAACAAACTTACGACGTCAAGTTTATAGGAAAAGGACCGCGCTATTTCCGAGATGTAAATATAGAAGTTAAAAACCGATGGAACTCAAGATGGAGTACCGTACTTTCATTTCAGGATGTTATCATCGATAAGAGTGTTTCAAAAGGAGGGATTTTAGGAAGTGAAGGCGATAT
>CAZWVT010000005.1:0-30745 GCA_964636665.1 uncultured Flavobacteriaceae bacterium | reverse complement strand
AAAAGTACGGGGATTACAGCAAATTTGGTGGTAACGTTTTAACCTCTAAAAGTAAAATCTTAGATAAAATTTACTATAACTAAAAAGGAGATAGCGTTAGGTTGGTTTATATTAATATTATTATTTTTTATAAAAACTTTTGTAACTATAGAGAAAAAAATTGTATGTTTGCTTCATAGTTTACGAAACTGTAAATTTCAACTGATAAACCGAATTATAAAAGTACAAGACATGAAAATGAATTATTTTAAACACGTAGCATTGTTTTTTGTAGTATTCCTCGTGGTAGGGGTTTCTGCGTATGCCCAAATTGATCTTCCAGGAGGTAATGATCCTTCAGGACCTAGTGATGCTCCAATTAACATGTTGTTAGCATTAGGATTGGCTATTGGTGGCGCTCTTGGAATAAGAAAGACACTTAAGAAAAAATAATATTTTCAACTTACGTCACGTAAGTTTTTAATGTATGAAATTAACAGCAACCGTAACTGGTTGCTTTTCTTCATGGCTTTTATTAGCTGTCGATTTTAAAAATATCATTGCTTTAATCATGTAAAATATAAAAGGAGGAAGACGTTCAAATCTTCCTTTTTAAAATAATAATTTAATTTGAGAAAACCTTGCATTCCTACTGATTGTGAGGTTTTTTATTTTTAACTTTCCGCCATTACATTTTCAGCTAAAATTAATTCTGAAAAACATCAAAGACTGTTTTTGTTTTTTAAATAATTTAATTTGTTCTATTTATGACAATGCTCATAACTTGTAATAAATAAAAGCGATAAATTTGTCTTGATTATAAATAGTTTAAAATGACAACATTATTAAAAAATGCTGTAGCCAAGGCTATGGATTATGCTCAATATAATGCATTAATACCACAATTAGTGGCTGAAAATAAAACCACAGGAGAACACACGGAAGAAAAAGTCAGTTATACCAAATTGAATTACAGCCGTTCTAAACGATTAGACAAGACCGCCGTAATTGATGAAACCTCAGCAACTATTTTTAAAAATATAGAACAACCTCAGACCTGGTTGGTCATCAGCGAACCGTGGTGTGGCGATGCAGCACAGACACTCCCTTTTTTGAGTAAAATTGCGCAGCTATCGCCCAAAATAATATTGAAAATTGTCCTTCGTGATGAAAATCTTGAACTGATGGATAAATTTTTAACCAATGGTACACGTTCAATTCCCAAGTTAATCATATTGGATGAAAACTACTCGGTATTGTCAACTTGGGGGCCGCGCTCAAAAGAGGCTACGCAATTGGTGACAGATTATAAAGAAACTCATGGTGCTTTAGACGAGACCTTTAGAGAGCAAATTCAAGTGTGGTATAATAAGGATAAAGGAAAAGCAATTGTAAAAGATTTGGTCGAATGTATTAAAGAATCAGTAACGGTCTAATTTAAAAAAAAATATTTATTGCTATTTCCTGGCTATTTTTTCGATTAAATCAATAATTCTCGAAGCGTAGCCGTACTCATTGTCGTACCAAGCGATAACTTTCACCATTTTTCCAATTACGGATGTCATTTCCGAGTCGAAAATGCATGAATGTGTATTTCCTACAATATCGACAGACACTAAAGGAATATCCATATATTGTAGGATTCCCTTCATTGAAGTCTCTGAAGCAGTCTTAAATGCCTGATTAATTTCTTCAATCGAAGTTTCCTTTTTTACGTTTAAAGTAATGTCGGAAAGAGAGCCATTCGGAACCGGAACACGAATTCCTGCACCGCCGATTACATTGGCTAAATCGGGAAAAATTTTAGTCAATGCTTTGGCAGCACCGGTAGTTGTCGGAATAATTGATTGTCCTGCCGCTCGTGCTCTCCGTAAATCGCGATGCGGCTGATCGTGCAGGCTTTGATCGGTAGTATAGGAATGAACTGTAGTGATATAGGCTTGTTCCACAGTGCATAATTCGTGAATAATTTTTAAAACGGGAGCTGCATTATTCGTTGTGCAGGAGGCATTTGAAATAATATTGTCGTCGGGCGAAATGAGTTCTTCATTAACTCCTAAAACAATGGTTTTTATGTTATCTTCAGCCGGTGGCACAGATAAGATAACTTTTTCAACTCCTTTTTGAAGATGTTGTTTTAGTTGTGTTTTGTGTTTAAACTTTCCGGTAGCTTCAATAACAACATCCAAGGAAGGCCAAGGAATATTACCGATTTCTTTTTCCGAACTGAAAACTATCTCCTTATTATTTACAATAATCGCATTAGAGAGAAATCCGACATCAGCATTAAAAATACCATGAACGCTGTCATATTTTAAAAGATGACTTAACGTGCGCGAATCTGCCAAATCATTAATATGAACAACCTCAATCGCAGGATGATTGTGTAATAATCGAAAAAGACTTCGTCCGATTCTGCCGAAACCGTTAATCCCTATCTTTATTTTTTTCATAATCGGATAACTAAGTCAGATGTTTTTGCGCTTTGTATGAAGAACGAACAAGAGGACCGCTTTCTACATGTCGGAAACCCATTTTCAATCCGATGGTTTCGTATTTTTTAAATTGTTCCGGAGAAATAAAATCTTTTACGGGAAGGTGATTTTTTGAAGGTCGCAGGTACTGACCGATGGTTACAATATCCAATCCTACATTTCGCAAATCTTCCATTGTTTTTACAACTTCATCTTCTCGTTCGCCAAGACCTAACATAATACCGCTCTTGGTACGTCGGACACCGGATTTTTTTAAATAATCCAATACTTCAAGACTGCGTTCGTATTTTGCCTGAATGCGAACTTCACGAGTCAGTCGTTTTACGGTTTCCATATTGTGACTGACAACTTCGGGTTGAACTTCGATAATTCGGTCAATGTTTCTTTCTACACCTTGAAAATCGGGAATAAGGGTTTCGAGCGTGGTATCAGGATTCATGCGACGGATGGCCTTAACAGTTTCAGCCCAAATAATAGAACCCATGTCTTGTAAATCATCGCGATCTACCGAGGTGATAACTGCGTGTTTAATCTGCATTATTTTGATTGAGCGGGCTACTTTTTCCGGTTCATCCCAAGCCACTTGTTCCGGACGTCCGGTTTTAACACCGCAAAATCCACAAGAACGCGTACAGATATTTCCTAAAATCATAAATGTAGCTGTTCCTTCTGTCCAGCATTCACCCATATTTGGGCAACTTCCTGAGGTGCAAATCGTGTTTAATTCGTATTTGTTTACCAGATTTCTTAAATCGGTATATTTCTTTCCGCTGGGTAACTTAACCCGAAGCCATTTTGGTTTCCCGGTTTGTTTCTCTTGCTTAGGTAGTGTTGTATTCATGGTACACAAAAGTACAAAATGCGCAAACGATTTTCACACATTCTGCAATTTTTAAAAAGAGGAAAAGTGTACAAGCTTTTTAATCCGTGTTGCTTATAATTTCAGCCAATAATTGTCGGGCTCGCAACAAACGGACTTTTACCGTGCTCAGTGATTCATTTAAATCATTTGCAATTTCGTTATAACTCATTTCTTTAAAATAACGAAGATGAATTACTTTTTGATAATCCGGTTTTAATAATTTGATGTATTGAAGCAGTTGAGCAAGATTTTGTTCGCGGATTAATCGGTCTTCAGGGGAAGGAGAATCATCGGGAATTTTTTTTATTTTTTCTTTTTCAATATCGGCAAGGGAATGATGTTCGTTTTTTTTACTTCGGAATTTATCGATTTGAATGTTCTTTGAAATGGTTATCAGCCAAGTGGAAAATGAATACTTAGTATCAAAAGTATTGATTTTATCAAAAGCGCGGGCAAAGGTTTCAATGGTGATATCTTCTGCTTCATATTCATTTTGTATGCGTTTCATTTGAAAACCATAAACTTCATTCCAAAAAGTATTTAACAGGTAATTGTATGCACTCTGCTTTCCTTCTTTGGCATTTTTGATTTGATGCAAAATGAATTCCGGATTTACTTCCATTTTACTTTACTTGACTCTTTATTGGAAATAAAAATACGCATTTGCACAAAGATTAAAAACATTTCAAGGAGGGGAATTAAAGCAATTAAATCTTTTTCTTTCAGCCGTTTTGCCGCTTTCCCATAGACAAGATATTGAAGAGCAAAACGAAATGTGATAACTCCAAGAGCGATTTTCCAGTAAATGGTAGTTAATGTGATTCCTGCAAAAACCCAGAAAAGCAGCGTTGATAGATAGAAAAAACCGAGAAAAATTTTGTGTTTAAACTCATAATATTTGGAAGTGGTATAATGTCGTCTTTTTTGTTGAATCCATTCTTTATAGGTGTATTTCGGTGCGGAATAGGTAAATGCTTCAGGTAAACTACAAATTGCAGTATTTGAAGAATTTGCTGCTTCATTGACAAATAAATCATCATCGCCGGAAGGAATTTTTATATGACTCATAAACCCTTTATTCTCATAATAAAGAGAGGTGGTATAAGCCAAATTTCGTCCGACGCCCATATAAGGATTTCCGTTTAAAGCACAAGAAAAATATTGAAGTGCAGTCAATAGCGTTTCAAAACGTATGAGTTTATTTAAAAAACTTGTGTGTCTGTAATAGCCGCCGTATCCTAAAACCAATTGATGTTTATCCGTAAATTTATTAGCCATCAGCTGAATCCATTGTGGTGAAGTGGGTGCGCAATCTGCATCCGTAAATATCAAATGATTGTGAGTGGCTGCTTTGATTCCGAGGGTTAATGCGTATTTTTTATTGCCCCAAAAGCTTTCATTGTTTTTGACGTCAACGACTTTAATTCGGGAATCTTCTTTGGCAAACTCATTAAATAATTCTAACGTATCATCTACCGAAGCGTCATTAATCAAAACCAATTGAAAATTGGGATAATTTTGATTTAACCACAACGGGATATGTTTGCGAAGTGTTTTTGCTTCATTTTTGGCACATACAATTACAGAAACCGGAAATGAAACGGCAGTCTTATCAGGAAGTTCTTTAAAAAACGAAAAACGAGAAAAATATAAATAATAGATGCAGTTTATCAATACAACTCCACCAAAGATATAAAGTAGCGCCATAAGCCACTATAAAGTGATAAAATGTTTTATTAACGAGCTGTTATGAGTGGCTTTCTTCCTTGCAGGTTGAAAATTGGTCGGGAGTTTTTCCGCAAAAACCACATGGAGCTCCTTCTTTGTTTAAAAAAGGGCTTTGACTGGCACAAGTACCTGCAAATTCACCGTCTTTCTTAGCCCATATTTTTATCGCAATGCCTGCAAATGCAAGTAATAATAAACCGAAAGTTACAAGTAAAATTCCCATATCGTAAATCTTTCCTACAAAGGTACAATTTTCACGCCAAAAAAAGTTTTGTTTAAACAGTTTTTAAATGTGATTTAATAGTTTTTCATTTTGAGTTAATTAAAAGAAAAATCAAACTATTTTATTTAAAAAAATAAGCTTGAGAAAATAAAATTCCCAAGCTTATCATCACATTAAAAAAGATATTTAAAGATTATCCCAAAAACGGATATCGGTAATCCGTTGGAGAAACAAAAGTTTCTTTAATCAATCTTGGTGACACCCATCGGTATAGGTTCATTTTACTGCCTGCTTTGTCGTTGGTTCCACTGGCGCGTGCTCCACCAAATGGTTGTTGGCCAACAACTGCTCCGGTGGGTTTGTCATTTACATAAAAGTTTCCTGCGGCATTTTTCAATGCGATGATTGCTTCTTCCAATGCATAACGGTCTTCACTGAAAACAGCTCCGGTTAAGGCATATTCACTTGTTTCGTCAACCAGTTTCAGCATGTTTGTCCAATCTTCATCTTTATAAACATAGATGGTCAAAACAGGACCGAATAATTCCGTGCACATAGTAGTGTATTTCGGGTCTTCGGTAAGAATCACAGTAGGTTCTATAAAGTAACCTCTTGATTTGTCGTAATTTCCACCGGCAATAATCTGAACGCCTTCATCAGATTTGGCGGCATCTATGTAAGAAGCCAACTTGTCAAATGATTTTTCATCGATAACTGCTGTGATAAAATTGCCCATATCTTCAGGAGACCCCATTTTAAATGATTTTAAATCATCAATAAGGTGTTTTTTCACATCTTCCCAAAGGCTTTCAGGAATATAACTTCTACTGGCTGCACTGCATTTTTGACCTTGGAACTCAAAAGCTCCTCGTGACAATGCTGTGGCTACTTGTTTTGGATTGGAAGAAGGATGTGCCACAACAAAATCTTTCCCACCGGTTTCGCCTACAATACGCGGATAAGTTTTATAATTGTGAATGTTATTTCCTATTTTTTTCCAAATTCCTTGGAAAACGCCGGTTGAACCTGTAAAGTGAACACCTGCAAAATCAGGATGGGCAAGTAGGGTGTCAGATATCATTACTGCATCTCCCATCACCATATTAATCACACCGGCAGGAACTCCTGCTTCTCGGAATACGTCCATAATTACTTTTGCGGAATACACTTGTGTATGACTGGGTTTCCAAACAACCACATTGCCCATTAAAGCGGCACTTGCAGGTAAATTCCCGGCAATGGCTGTAAAATTAAATGGCGTAATGGCGTAAACAAATCCTTCTAAAGGACGGTATTCAACTCGATTCCAAGCGTCAGATGTCGATTCAGGTTGTTCTGCGTATATTTCAGTCATATACTGAACATTAAATCTTAGAAAATCTATAAGTTCACAAGCGGAATCAATTTCTGCTTGATAAATATTCTTAGACTGACCAAGCATGGTTGCAGCATTGATTTTTGAACGATAAGGACCGGCAATAAGTTCTGCGGCTCTGAGAAAAATTGCAGCACGTTGTTCCCACGGCATCGCAGCCCATTTTTTTTGAGCTTCCAAAGCACCGTCAATCGCACGTTGAACATCCTCTTTGGAGGCGCGGTGATATTTTCCCAATTCGTGTTTGTGATCGTGTGGTGGAACCATCGTAGCGGTATCTCCGGTTCTGACTTCTTCTCCGTTTATATAAAGAGGTACATCAATGTTTTCTGCATACATTTTTTTGTATGTTTCAAGTACTTCTTTTCGTTCTTGTGAACCTGGTGCATAGGTTTTTACTGGTTCATTAATAGCGATAGGTACTTCAAAAAATCCTTTTCCCATAATTAAATTTTGTATTTTTATTTTAAAGAAAGCAAAGATAAGAAATATGCAACGAAAAAGGAAGGTTGGTGAATGATTGCTATACGTTTTTGCATTTCAATAAATCTTTAAAAGCCATTAATTTAAAAACTGAAAAATTATGTGTACCGTAACATTCATTCCTTATAACAATAGAGATTTTATTCTAACATCAAATAGAGATGAAGCTCCTGAGAGAGAGACCAAACTACCTAAAATTTACACGAAAAGGGGAGTCGAACTCCTGTATCCAAAAGATGTTTTGGCAGGAGGAACTTGGATTGGAGCCAGTTCTTTATACAGGTTGGTAAATTTGATGAACGGCGAATTTAAACCTCATCAGCGTAAGCCTCATTATCGTAAAAGTCGCGGGTTGATTGTTAAGGATTTATTAGTTACTTCCACAGTCGAAGATTATTTGGATTCTGAAGATTTTACCGAAATTGAACCTTTTACGGCAATTGTGATAAATTGGTCTAAACAAACAGAATTAATAGAAATTGTCTGGGACGGAATCACACTACACAAAAATCATAAACCTCATGAGGTTCCACATATTTGGTCATCCTCGCCTTTATATACTGAAGAATACAAGCAAATGAGGAGAAATTGGTTTCAAACTTTTCTGGAATCAAATGAAATCACTCCCAAGAATGTGATGCATTTCCATCGCACCGGCGGAGATGGAAACCCGGATTCAAATCTAATTATGGATCGCGGTTTCGTTAAAACCAAAAGCATTACACAAATTGAAAGACTCAAAAGGGAATTTATTTTTGATTATTACGATTTACAAACAGGAAAAGATTTTAAACACATTATAGATATATAAAAAGTTACTTTAAAATAGGAGCCAAATTTGTCTGAAGAAACATTCTTTTTAAAAGCAAGTGCTGTTTTTTCGATGCAATATGTAACTTTAGCAAAAATTTATAATATGGTAGAAAAGTATCAACTTCAGGTTAATGATGCTCACGATTTTGAATTAAATGTCGAAGATGTAGCTTCCCTCGATATACTTTATTTAGACAATGCAAAAGCGCATTTTATACACAGCAATAAATCATATAATATTCAGGTTTTATCTGAGGATTTTTCATCGAGAACCTATAAAATTCAGATTAACAATAAAACATACGAGATTTCCATTGAACGACCTTTGGATGCTTTGATTAAGGAATTGGGCTTGTCTCTTGGTTCATCCGTTGCGGCTAATTCTATTTCCGCACCGATGCCGGGAATTATTTTGGACGTATTGGTAGCTGAAGGCGATGAGGTTGCAAAAGGAACTCCGCTTTGTGTATTGGAAGCGATGAAAATGGAAAATTCCCTTACTTCCCCACAAGACGGAATAATCAAAACCGTGACCATTACAAAAGGCGAAACAGTTGAGAAAGGAAAGTTATTAATTGAATTTGAATCCAATGATTAAAAAAATATTGATTGCAAATCGAGGAGAAATTGCGCTTCGAATTATGAAAACTGCCCGTGCGATGGGTATAAAAACAGTTGCAGTATTTTCAGAAATTGACAGAGATGCACCTCATGTATTGTTTGCAGACGAATCTGTATGTATCGGTCCTGCGCCATCAAATGAATCTTACTTAAAAGGAGATAAAATAATTGAAATTGCAAAAGAATTAAATGCAGATGCAATTCATCCGGGATATGGCTTTTTAAGTGAAAATGCAGATTTTGCAGAGAAAGTTGAAGCTAACGGATTAAAATTTATCGGACCAAAATCTCATGCCATTCGTGTAATGGGAAGTAAATTGGCAGCAAAAGAAACTGTGAAAGCGTATGATATTCCGATGATTCCCGGAACAAATGAAGCCATTACTGATATTTCAAAAGCTAAAAAAATTGCCGGCGAAATCGGTTTTCCCATTCTAATAAAAGCTTCTGCAGGTGGCGGAGGAAAAGGAATGCGGATTGTGGAAAACGAAGATGAATTCGAACCACAAATGAAACGGGCGATAAGTGAAGCAGAAAATGCTTTTGGTGACGGATCTGTTTTCATTGAAAAGTTCGTAAGTTCTCCAAGACATATTGAAATTCAGGTGCTTGCCGATAATCATGGGAATGTAGTACATCTGTTTGAAAGGGAATGCAGCATTCAGAGGCGTCATCAAAAAGTAGTGGAAGAAGCACCTTCGGCAGTTTTAACTCCGGAAAAGCGTAAAATGATGGGAGAAGCAGCCGTGAATGTCGCAAAATCTTGTGATTATGTTGGTGCAGGAACTGTGGAATTTCTTTTGGATGAAAACCATAATTTTTATTTTCTGGAAATGAATACCAGACTTCAGGTTGAACATCCGGTTACTGAGCTAATTACCGGTTTGGATTTAGTGGAACTTCAGATTCGCATTGCCAATGGCGAACCGCTTTCGTTTTCACAGGATGATTTGAAAATTAAAGGACATGCATTAGAACTCCGTGTTTATGCAGAAGATCCTGCCGATAATTTTATGCCGAGTGTGGGCATATTAAAACAATATCAACCTCCCAAAGGTGAAAATATTCGAGTTGACGACGGGTATAGAGAGGGAATGGAAGTTCCCATTCAATATGACCCGATGTTGTCCAAACTGATTGTTTACGGAAAAACACGAGCCGAAGCCATTCAGCGAATATTGGAAGCAATTTCAGATTATCAGGTGGAAGGAGTGAAAACCACCTTGGATTTTGGACAATTTGTGTTCCGTCATCAAGCATTTCAAGAAGGGAAATTTGATACAAACTTTGTCGCTACATATTATTTAAACGACAATCGAAAAGTTTTGGACGAAGAAGAAGCACGGGTAGCAGCTTTATTTTCTTTAAAACACTATTTAAATAATTTGGACAAATTAAAGATTCCGAAGTAAATTTTATAAATACATATTACATTATTGACATTGATTATGGGCAATACAAACAAAAAACTTCAATCGTATCTGGCAGAAGCAAAAAAAGGAGGCGGACAAAAACGGATTGATCGGCAACATGAAAAGAAAAAATTAACAGCCCGGGAGCGGATAGAATATCTGTTGGACGAAGGTTCTTTTGAAGAAATGGGCATTCTCGTAACGCATCGAACTACTGATTTCGGAATGGACAAGCAAGTGTATTTCGGCGATGGCGTGGTTACGGGATTTGGCACAATCAACGGTCGTTTGGTTTATGTTTTTGCGCAAGATTTTACGGTATTTGGAGGAGCATTATCTGAAACTCATGCTGAAAAAATCTGCAAAATTATGGATCATGCCCTCCGTGTGGGCGCTCCTGTAATCGGTCTGAATGATTCCGGTGGTGCGCGAATTCAAGAAGGTGTTCGTTCGCTGGGCGGTTATGCTGATATTTTTTATCGCAACGTACAGGCTTCAGGTGTCGTTCCTCAGATTTCGGCAATTATGGGGCCTTGTGCGGGCGGGGCAGTTTATTCTCCGGCAATGACAGATTTTACAATGATGGTAGAAGGAACGAGTTATATGTTTGTAACAGGTCCAAATGTTGTAAAAACAGTTACGAATGAAAATATTACGTCAGAAGAATTGGGTGGTGCTCAAACACATGCTACAAAAAGCGGCGTTACACATTTTACAGCAGCAAACGATATTGTTTGCTTGGAACAAATAAAAACTTTGTTGAGCTACATTCCTCAAAACAATAAAGAAACTCCTGAAAAATTACCTTATGAATTGCAAGACGAATATCGCAACGAGTTAGAAGATATTGTTCCCGATTCCACGACGAAGCCTTATGATATGCAAGATGTTATCAGAGGCATTATCGATATGGACAGTTTTTTTGAGGTTCACAAAGATTATGCAGACAATATTATAGTCGGATTTGCACGAATAGGTGGACGCAGCATCGGGATTGTTGCCAATCAGCCGATGAGTCTTGCGGGTGTTTTGGATGTTGACAGTTCTAAAAAAGGAGCCAGATTTACCAGATTCTGTGATAGTTTTAATATCCCGTTGTTGGTTTTGGTAGATGTTCCCGGATTCTTGCCGGGCTCCGATCAGGAATGGAACGGAATTATTCTAAACGGCGCGAAGTTACTCTATGCATTAAGTGAAGCCACTGTTCCAAGAGTTACCGTAATTACCCGAAAAGCTTATGGAGGAGCTTATGATGTGATGAACAGCAAACACATCGGAGCGGATATGAATTACGCTTGGCCAACGGCAGAAATAGCCGTAATGGGAGCAAAAGGAGCAAGTGAGATTATTTTTAAAAGAGAAATTGAAGAAGCCGAAAACCCGGAATTAAAATTGTCTGAAAAAGAAGCTGAATATGCCGAAAAATTTGCCAATCCATTCATTGCTGCACAGCGTGGTTTTATAGATGAAGTAATTCAACCGAGAGAAACACGAAGAAAATTATTGAAAGCTTTTGCGATGCTTGAAACAAAAACAGTAATTCTTCCAGACAGAAAACACGGAAATATTCCACTATAAAATTTATTAAAATGAGTTCTAAAAACTTCTACTGTGTAAAATGAAAAAAATCTTTTGTCTTCTGGGAATATTTGTTTTTTCCACCCATTTATTTGGTCAAGCAGACACTACAAAAATTGCTTTTATTGCCTATTGGTCAATCGGCGATAGCTATGATTTTAAAATTTCCAAAGAAGCAAAAACATGGGAGCATGGAGAGCTGACAGAAGAAAATTATGAGGAATACATTGCAAATTTTACAGTCATTGATTCAACAGAAAATTCTTACACCATAAGTTGGAGTTATGAGGTAAATTTGATTAATACTTACGAACTTCCTCAAGAATTTACGGATATTGTTTCAAAATACGACTTGACTGAAGTAATATATAAAACCACAGAATATGGTGAATTTGTTGAGATTTTAAATTGGAAAGAAATTTCACAAATGATAAGTGAAATGTTTGACGAATTAAATAAGGCTTTTGAAGATGAAAAATTGCCTGAAGAATTTTATGAATTTATGAGGTCATTTAAAGATATATACAAATCCCAACAAGGCATTGAAGAGATTTTATTGCAGGAAATTTTGTTTATTCACTTTCCATTAGGTTATGAATTCGACCCTAATCAAGTTTTAAATTATAAAGATTATTTGCCTAATTTTTTTGCTGAAGAGCCTATGGAAGCTGATGCTAAAATTTATTTTAAAAATGTCGATAGAACGCACGAATCCTGCGTAATGAAACACGAACTCTCGATAAATCCGGATGCCACGAAACAAATGTTGAGACAGCTTTTTGCAAAATTAAATTTTGACAATGAAGAATATGAGGAACATCTCAAATCAAGTAGGATTGAAATAAATGACAATAATTTATTTGAATATTATTACTATCCCGGAATACCACACAAAATTGAAAGAACCCGAGAAATAGTTGTGGAATTAGATGAAGAAAACATGCGAAAGGATGAAGTTTTGATAATGGAATTAATCTATTTTTAAATACGAGATTCTTACGGAATTAATTCCATCCCTTAAAGATTTGCTAAAATCTCAAACAACTTATTAAGCACTGTCTCAAAAGGACTATATTCGCCTTTTATGAATCAAAAAGCAAGAAATATCAGTAGCGTAAAACAGCTATTATTGGTGTGTTTTGCTTTAATTGCTTTAAGTCCCTGCATTGTCAAAGAGACGGTTTACGGATTAACAGTAGAAGATTATCAAAAACCACTGAATAAATCCAGAACGACTGTACAATCCTTCACTTGTCAATTTTACCAACAAGACAATCTCGAAACAACAACTTCTAAACAACAAAATTCGGAAGCCGAAATTGCTGAAATTGTTTCCTTGTCTTTACCGAATTTTAAAATCCACCAACCCGGATTTAATAATCATTATTCCAAAACCTTTTCCGGCAACAGCCCGCCGAAATATATTTTATATAAGCGTTTAAAATTGGACATCGCCTGATTTACCTCAGTAGCTGATTAACCAATTCTTTACGTTTAACTAAAATATATTTTATCAATGAAACTTAATAATAACGGTACGGCACAAAATAATGCCGGACTTTTCACATTAGCCTTGCGTTGGGTCGTAGGCTGGACTTATTTTTCTGCTTTTTGGCGACGTTTGATTATCGACAACAAACTCATTCCGGAAGAAGCCGGATATATCGGAGAAAAATTCAATCACTTTTTGCCGAATGCATTGGGTATCAAACCGCTTATCGAATATTTGGTTTCCAATCCGGAGGTTCTTCAATTTGCGATGGTTGCATTTACAATTGTAGAAGCCATTGTAGGACTGTTTATCATTCTCGGACTTTTTACACGACTGATGAGCATCGGTGTTTTTATGTTGGCGATGGGAATTCTGCTTGGCGCCGGATGGATCGGGACTACTTGTCTTGACGAATGGCAAATCGGAGTGCTTGGCGTAGCAAGTGGATTTACTCTTTTCTTAACCGGAAGTGGTGCCTATTCATTAGATAATTATCTGATAAAAAAACAACATCAGATTACTAAAAAGAAATGGTTCTCATTCCTCGGTTCCGGGAATTTGCAAATAAAAAACTTGCCGAAAATAGTTCTGGGAGGTTCCATTATCATCATAGGATTGACATTGTTTACCAATCAGGTTTTTCACGGAGGCGTATTTGGTACGCTGCACAATAAATCGGTAAGGCCGAAAGTGGAAATTTCAAATATAAATTACGACAATTCCGAATTGCGTTTTGAAATGTACCGCGTGGAGGGAGCAGATGTTTACGGTTCTTTTATGATTGGAATTGAAATTTTGGACGAAAATAATCAGGTTGTCAAAGCGCTTGGTCAGGAAGAATTATCCCGATTCCCGACGGCGAAGATTCACAATCATTATGTTGCAAAAATAAAACCGGGCAAACACAGCTTGATTTTGCCATTGGGTGCAAAAGCCGATATCCACATCGATTTGGAAAATGTAGAAATCAAAGAAAATTATTCTGTCAGACTGATTGACATCAGCGGAATAGAATGGCAAGCAACCATTGAATAAATTAAAATCAAATTTAAAACTGCCGACTTCCATATCGGCAGTTTTCTTTTTTAAATGGTGCGGACTTGTCATTTTTAAAAAAGCCAAGAAACAATCGACTTTATCTTGCTAACTTGCAGTTTCTATAATTTACTGGCCTCATAAACTGAATTATAGCATTAGAAAAATGACAAACATCGCGCAGCTTTATTTCAAGCACCATAAAATCGATGCCAATCGGCCAACGCTTGTGTTTTTACACGACAGTTTGGGAAGTGTGGAATTGTGGAGGGATTTTCCCGAAAAATTGGCGGCAGCCACACAATGCAATCTTTTAATATACGACCGATTGGGCTATGGAAAGTCTCAATCGATGCTCACACACAACCGACCGACAAATTATATGGAATTGGAAGCCGATGTTTTAAATGCTTTACTAACAGCTCTGAAAATAGAAGAAGCCATTTTATTTGGTCACAGTGACGGCGGAACTATTGCTTTACTTACCGCAAGTATCTATCCTGAAAAAGTTAAGGCAGTTATCGCCGAAGCAGCGCATATCTTTGTAGAAGAAATTACTTTAAACGGAATTTATGAAGCCGTAAAAGCGTATCAAAACACAAATCTTCCGGAGCGATTAAGAAAATACCACGGCGACAAGACAGAAACGCTTTTTAAAGCTTGGACTGAAACTTGGACACGTGAAGATTACAGAAGTTGGAATATCGAATCAAAATTGTCAGCTATTCGCTGTCCTTTATTATTTATTCAGGGCGATACAGATGAATACGGAACGTTGAAACAGGTAGAAAAAACAATACGTCAGGTAAACGGAAAAGCAGAAAAATTTATTTTGCCGGATGTAGGTCATGTTCCGCATAAAGAAGTTCCGGAAGCAGTTCTTGAAAAAACTACTGAATTTATTTTAAACGCACTTTAATTGATGTTTCTTTTTTTAATGTTAAGTCATTTCTCTGTTTATTTTAAGAGATTGTGATTGTATTACAGGAAATTGAGTTTGAAGACAACAATAATTTTGTTCGAAAAACTAAAATATTTTCAAAGAAATGACAAGATGATTATGTTAATGTGTAAGAAAAAATCGGTATAATGAATATTTTTTTGCAATTTAGAGGAGAGTTTCTTTGATTCAGCCTGAATCATCTAAAGGGATTGAAACTCAGCGCAATTAGAACGTTATGACATTTTTATTTGTAATCAAAAGAGTTGGTCTTTTCAGTGCTCATTTTTTTTTGACAAAGGAACTGATATTTAAATTTTATGAGGATTGGAATTTTTTCAATCTTTTGACTGTTTCCATTGATGACGTTGTCAAATACAAGACAAAAGTGCTTATTCTTTCTTTAATATGCTGCTTTTTATTTGTAATGCTTAATTACGCTTTTAGAAACCTCAAAGTTTACTGGAAAGTACTCTCTTTTTTTGTTGCTATACTTGCAAGTTTGATACTCGTAAACTTCTTCTACTCATTGGAAAGCAACGAATTATATATTAGAAATTCATACAATAATTTTGTAATAGTAGGAATTGTATTCTCCATTTTTCATTTTATGTTGAATTTTTTGATGGAAAAATTTACAAACAGAACACCTGCCTGAATCTGTTCTTTTGAAACAAAGCTTATTAGCTGAGTGGTGCAAAAATTCATATTTAAAGTTTAACTTTATAGCTGCTATAGCTGTCTCCTTCGAGCGCATATTTTTTTTTTACAATTATTTAATTCTTTTTAGACTATGGACACAAACTATTTACCCCGAAGCATGCGATATTGGTACTTGATATTAATCCTGGGCATGGTGATGGTTGCCACCGGATTATGGGTTTTTGCCACTCCCTTAACAGCCTATGTTACATTGGCTCTTTTATTTGCGGCAACTTTCTTTATCACCGGATTGCTGGAAATTATATATGCCATTAGCAACCGAAGAGTGAATGATAATTGGGGATGGTCGCTAACAGGCGGAATTATCGATTTGGTAATCGGAATTTTATTGTTGAGCAATCCCGGAATGACCATGCTTTTCCTTGCGTTTTACGTGGGTTTTGGAATCCTCTTTCGCTCGGTAATGGTCATCGGCGGAGCAATAAGCCTGAAAAAATTTGATTGGAAATACTGGTGGGTCTATCTCATTTTCGGGATCTCAGGAATTGTTTTCTCTTTATTTATGATTTTATATCCGATGATTGGCGGCATCACACTCGTTTTTTATACAGGAATGGCATTTATATTAATTGGAGCTGCAAACATTTTCCTCGCTTTTAAGTTGAGAAAAATAAAAAAATTATTTCTCAACGATTAAAACATAATTGAATCTGAAATTAAATTCTTTTTAAAGAACAACGTCACAACCATTTCTGATAATTTATCTTTCACACAATGAATTGGTTACTTATTTTCGAAATTGCTTATGTAATTGTTTTGGTAATCGTGTGTTTGCGTATTGTTTTTGACACGCGCAGTGTTACCAAAACGCTTGCTTACCTGTTGTTTGCCATTTTTGTACCCATTGCAGGAATGATATTTTATTTTATGTTCGGCACGAATTATCGAAATAAAAAAATATACTCTAAAAAGCTTGTTGAAAATGAAGAAATCGCTTTAAAGATTAGAACACAAATTCATAAGTATTCCAAGCAGATATTTATTGAAAACGAAGCTGTATTTCAAGGATACAAAAAACTCGCCGTGATGTTGACAAAAGACATACAAAGTCCATTAACATCAGACAACAGCGTACGTGTATTAAAAAACGGAGAAGAAAAATTTCCCGAAGTACTCCGGGCGATTAAAGATGCAACACATCACGTTCATATTGAATATTACATTTATGAAGATGACGAAATAGGTAGAGAAATTGAAAAACTGCTTATTAAAAAAGCAAAAGAAGGCGTTGAAGTCCGTTTTATTTATGATGATTTCGGCAGTCGTTCCATTCGCAAAAAAATGGTAAAACGCCTCAGAGCTGCCGGTATTCAAATTTACCCCTTTCTGAAAATTTCATTCATTGCTTTCGCCAACCAAATCAATTATCGAAACCACCGAAAAATTATTATCGTTGACGGACAAACGGCATTTGTCGGAGGTATCAATGTCAGCGATAAATACATCAATAAATCAAGAGCTAAGAATCAATTATATTGGCGAGATACGCATCTGCGAATTGACGGACCCGGAGTTTTTTATTTGCAATACCTATTTCTAACCGATTGGAATTTTTGTTCTAAAGAGAAGCTCCAACCGGACAATCTTTTTTTTCCGGATAAAATTGACAGTACGTATGAAAATAAAATCGTACAGATAGTGGCAAGCGGTCCCGATTCGAAAACTTCTTCCGTACTTTATTCGATTGTGCAGGCGATAAATATGGCAAAACACGAGATTCTTATTACCACGCCTTATTTCATTCCAGGTGAAACATTGTTGGATGTCTTGATGATTGCATCCTTAAGCGGAGTAAACGTAAAGTTATTGGTGCCCGGAATTTCCGATTCACGATTTGTAAATGCCGCAGCAAAATCTTACTACAATGAATTGCTAAATGCCGGTGTTGAAATCTATTTATACAGAAAAGGATTTATCCATGCGAAAACAATGGTAACTGATGAAAGAATGGCGATGGTGGGAACGGCAAATATGGATATCAGAAGTTTTGATTTGAACTTTGAAGTAAATGCGGTTGTTTATGATCGGGCGATAGCAAGAGAACTCAAAAATATTTTTTATGCAGATTTAAAAGATGCGGAGAAAATCGATGTGGCTACTTGGAATGCGCGACCAAAATGGATTCAACTTTTTGAAAGAATCGCCAAACTTCTCTCACCGATGTTATAAATGCAATTAAATTTTAATTGGAATATACTCTTGAAAATCCGGCGGAAAAAGATATATTGAATTAATACTACACTTTTATAAAAGTTGAAGTTTTTAAAAAACATACTTATAACATTGATAATTGGATGAAAAGTAAGGAATTTGTACCCAAGTTTTTCACACTGCTTAAAAACGGCATCAGCAAAAAGCAATTGTCGCGCGATATTATTTCCGGAATTATCGTGGGAATTGTCGCCCTGCCTTTGGCGATAGCTTTTGCTATTGCATCGGGTGTTTCTCCCGAAAAAGGAATCATTACCGCAATTGTAGCCGGATTCGTTATTTCGGTTTTAGGCGGAAGTCGCGTTCAAATCGGAGGTCCGACGGGGGCATTTATTATTATCGTTTTCGGAATCGTGCAGGAATACGGCGTGGAAGGACTTACCATAGCCACTTTTATGGCAGGGTTTATCATTATCGGATTGGGACTTTTAAGATTGGGAAATTATCTCAAGTTTATTTCCTATCCGTTAATTATCGGGTTTACCAGCGGAATTGCCGTCGTAATTTTTTCCACTCAAATTAAAGATTTTTTGGGTCTGGAAATGGAAGAAGTCCCCGTCGATTTTGTCGATAAATGGATTGCTTATTTTCAAAACCTCGGCAGCATCAATTGGATTGCAGTTGCCATCGGAGCAGGAACAGTCATTTTATCATTAAATTTTTATAGAATCACACGTGTTATTCCGGGGTCTTTTGTAGCAATTGTGCTTTCAACGGCATTGATTTATTTTTTTGAATTGCCCGTAGAAACCATTGAAAGTAAATTTGGAGAATTGTCCAATAAAATTCCGGCACCGCAAATTCCCGGGATAAATTTTGGAATTATAAAAGAACTTATTCAACCGGCAATTGCAATCGCATTATTGGGAACAATTGAATCTTTGCTGTCTGCCGTTGTCGCCGACGGAATGGTAGGAGGAAAACATCGGTCAAATATGGAATTGGTCGCACAAGGTGCAGGAAATATTTTATCTGGATTATTTGGAGGAATTCCCGCAACGGGAGCCATCGCCAGAACAGCTACAAACGTGAAAAATGGCGGAAGAACGCCACTTGCAGGTATTATCCACTCCATTTTTCTTCTTTTGACAATGTTGTTTTTTATTCCCATTGCCAAACTTATTCCGTTATCCTGTCTGGCGGGAATTTTGGTGGTAGTCGCATACCATATGAGTGAGTGGCGACAATTTAAAGATTTGCTCAAAAGCAACAAAATGGATGTCGTCGTTCTTCTGACAACTTTTCTGCTGACAGTGTTTTTCGATTTGGTTTTGGCAATTGAAATCGGATTGATTTTATCCAGCTTTATTTTTATGAAACGCATGAGTGAAGCTACCACCATCGATAATAGAAAAAATTTATTGGAAACTCCGGAAATCGAAGAGCGGAAAACTTTCGAAGAAGAATTGGCTTATATTCCTAAAGGGATGATGTTGTATGAAATTAATGGGCCGTTGTTTTTTGGAGCTTCTCAAAAATTTCAAGATATTTTAAGTGATTTGAGAGAAGAACCCAAGGTGTTGATTATCAGAATGCGATATGTGCCATTTATAGATGCCACGGCGGTTAACAGATTGAGAGAATTCCACGAAAAATTAAATGCAGCAGGAACAAAAATAATTATTTCCGGTGCCAATCGGGAAGTAAGAGAAGAATTGTTCAATTCCGGATTGTATAAGCGTATAGGAAAAGACAACATCAGCAGCGATATCAATGAAGCGATTCAAAGAGCGGAAGAATTATTAGAATCGAACGGATAATTATGAATACCGTTTTATGATGGTTTTTGTTGAATCTAAATAGCTGCTTCCGAATAAGTTGAGATGAGTCAGAAGGTAGTATAGTTGCCAGATGTCTGTGCGTTTTTCCCAATCTTCTCCCAACGGAAAAATATCGTTGTAAATTCTAAAAATAGCAGAATCAAATCCTCCAAATAATTTCATCATCGCAAGATCCATTTCCCGACAGGCAAACGAAACAGCAGGATCAATCAAAACAGGGAAACCATCTTGTGAAATAAGATAATTTCCTGCCCACAAATCTCCGTGAATAAGTGAAGGTTTTTCATTTGGAATCTCAATAGAAATATTTTTATAAAACACCTCTAAATTTTCAAAGCGATAACCTTTTTCACGAGCCAGTTTTAATTGAGGTTCCAATCGTTGTGTAACGTAAAATTCATCGGCATCATCAAAAAAGGAATTAAATTGAGGAAGACTCCCGATATAATTATTGTATCCCAATCCAAATCTATCTTGCGTACAACGGTGCATTTTTGCCAAATCGGATGCAAATTGAATGGTGAAATTTTTGTCAGGTTTTCCACTTTCAATGTAAGTCATCAATAAATAAGTGTGATTATCTATTTCACCTGTATCAATAACTTCAGGAATCAAAAAACTCTTGCTCGATTTTAGTAATTCCAATCCTTTTGCTTCAGCAGAAAATATATTCGGATATCGGGTTTTGTCGTTGATTTTTACAACGAGTTTGGTTTCTGCATCTGCCAAATAGACAGCATTTATATCACCTCCGGAAAGAGCTTGGTGTTTTTGAAGTTGAAAACCGTTTTTAGAGAGAATTTTTGCTATAAGCGATTCCATAAACCATAACAATTGTTATTTTTTCCGCACCCAAGTTTCAAACGTAAAAGCATATTTGTGTTTTTCATCTTTTTCATGCTTGATGGAAGCAGCCAAAGTCCAATCATTTTTTGAAAATTCGGGAAAAAAGGTGTCGGCATCATTAAATGTTGCATGAACACGGGTTAGTTCGATTTTATCGGCGATTTTTAATCCTTTTTTAAAAATATCGCCACCTCCGATAATGAAAATATCTTTTTTAGATTTTGATTTTTCTAATGCTTCCTGCATATTGTGGACAACAATCGCGTCTGTATGAGCGTATTTTTTATTTTTTGTCAATACAATATGAATCCGGTTTGGAAGTGGTTTGGGAAGTGATTCAAAAGTTTTTCTGCCCATAATGATAAAATGATGGGAGGTAAGCGCTTTAAACCTTTTGAAATCATCCGGTAAGTGCCACAAAAGTTGATTGTCTTTTCCCAACTCATTATTCTCGCCAACGGCTGCAATCATTATTGTCATAATCTATCAGGAAAAGGGTTTTTTGTAATATCTGAAGGAGGATTTGAAGGTTTTGGCAAAGGTATTTCCGTATCTACTTTTCGTTGCAATTCTGAAATTTTCTCTGCTTGTCGTGCTTTTAATTTTTCCAATTGTCGGTCTTCCCATTCTTTTCCCATAAAGGAATTGAGAATAAATACATTTAATAAATGAATCAAAAAAATAAAAAGCCAAATCAATATCGCCCAAACGTACCATTTAGCGCCTAACTGTTCTTTCCATAAATCTAAAAATTCATTGAGAATGATAAATAGAACAGAACCGGCAATAAATAATATAAAATGGCGCATCAGATTTTTTTTCTGACGTATTCGCGAGCGTGCATATTCATATTGTTCACGCTGTTCGCGTTGTTCAAAATCAAAATCTTTGTTTTTTTTAGTCATTGAAACCATAGATGCTTAACTTCGTGGAAAGATTTTCTCAATAAAAGAAATTGACAGTTGTAAAAATACCTAAAATTTGCATATTTAATGAGTCATATTAACGAAGAATTTGGAAAACATTTTTCCTTTACAAAATCGGCAGTCTATTTAGACACGCCTTCATGCGGATTAGTCGCCGACAACATTTTGGAATGGCGGCGAGAACACGATGCTAATTTGGGCGGAAGCGTTTCAGCTTTTCGCGCAGAGGCACAAGGATTTTTAAATGAATGCAAGAAAACCGTAATTGGGTTTTATGATTGCAAAATGCAGGAAATTGCGCTCGTCCCAAATTTTTCTTTGGGATTTAATATGCTTTTGGACAGCCTTCCGTCAGGGCAATCAATATTGATGCTTGAAAATGAATATCCTTCAATTGCGTGGCCAATTCACAGACGGGATTTTGACATACACCTTATTAAAGTTCATGAAGAAATTGAGAATAAAATTCTGGAATCCGTAAAAAAATACAAACCGGATATTTTTGTATTCAGCATTGTTCAGTGGATTAGCGGAATTAAAATTGACTTGGATTTTATAAAAAAATTAAAAGAAGAATTTCCGGAAATGCTATTGATTGCAGACGGGACACAGTTCTTGGGAACGGAAGCATTCAGTTTTTCTGAAAGTAAAATTGATGTGCTTATTACCAGTAATTACAAATGGCTCAATTCGGGATTTGGGAGCGGATTTATGATGATTCAAACAGCAACTCAAAAACATATTTTTCCACAGATTATCGGATTTATGTCTGCGGAAACATTTGAAAGCAGGGAAGAAGATACCTTATTTATAAAACATTTTGAGCCCGGACATTTGGACACGCTTGCTTTCGGGAGTTTGAAAAAATCCTTGGAATTAATTGAATCAATAGGACAAGTTTCGGTTTATGACCACATCAAAGAATTAAATTCAAAAGCATATCGAGCTTTTAAAGAGAGAGGCTTGCTGCTTCCTGAAATTGAAAACAGATTGAACCATTCGACAATTTTCAACCTACAGTGCGAACAGGAAACTTTCAAAAAAATAAAAGAAGCCGGAATCCATTGTGCTCAAAGAGGTTCGGGAATCAGAGTTGGGTTTCATTATTACAATACGGTAACCGATTTAAATAAATTATTGGAAATTTTAGATTAAGAATTTTCTATTTCCATTTTGGTTAAGTTGTAATTTTCTTCGTCAAAACAAACAAAAGTTACACTGATAACGTCTTCTGTCTTTTTAAGAAATTCTCGTACAGTCGATACTGCAATTTTTGCGGCTTCTGCTTTAGGAAATCCGTAAACTCCGGTGCTGATGTTGGGAAAGGCAATGGTTTTGCAATGGTTTTGAAGGGCGAGCTTCAGTGAATTTTTATAACATTCAGCCAGAATGGAAGCTTCATTCTTATTCCCTCCGCGCCAAATAGGACCAACAGTATGAATGACAAATTTGGCTTTCATTTTTCCGGCGGTGGTAATAACTGCCTGCCCCGGCGGACATGTTCCTTGGTTATCAACGATTTTTTTACAGGCTTCTAAAATTTCCGATCCGCCGGCACGATGGATGGCACCGTCAACTCCGCCACCGCCTATAAGGGAACTGTTGGCAGCATTAACGATTGCATCACCCTCAAATTGCGTAATGTCTCTTTCAATAAGATTTAATTTCATAAGATTAAGTTAATTAATTTTTAAATTTTTTATAGCCAGTAGAATCCTTTGGGATATTATTTATTTTGACCTAAATTTACAAAGTTACTTAGACCTGAGAACGATGTTTTGTAAAGAATTCAGTTTTCAATAAATTGATAAACAGAAAAAAGTAACCGCCTAAGTCTCATTATATTTTAAATTTTTTATTTATGAATCAAGATATCTACAATGTTAAAAAGACCTTGGATGTTTCCGGAAAGAAACTCCAATATTACAGCCTGAAAGAATTAAAATCAAAAGGTTACGATATTGATAAGCTGCCGTTTTCCATTCGTATCTTATTGGAAAATGCGCTTCGGAATTATGACGATTTCGGCGTGACCAAAGAGCATATCGAAACACTTTTATCTTGGAATCCAAATTCAGAAAAAGATGTTGCTTTTAAACCGGCACGTGTGCTTATGCAAGATTTTACCGGCGTTCCTGCAGTTGTCGACATTGCATCTTTACGGGCAGAAGTAGCGCGAAAAGGTAAAGATGCCGGCTCGATAAATCCGCTTATTCCCGTTGATTTGGTTATCGACCACAGCGTACAAGTTGATTTTTTTGCCGCACCTTATGCCTATCAGCGTAATATGGAAGAAGAATACAACCGAAACAGAGAACGATATACCTTCTTAAAATGGGCGCAGAATTCATTTGACAATTTTAGTGTGGTTCCTCCGGGAATGGGAATCTGTCATCAAGTTAATCTTGAATATTTTTCCAAAGGAGTAATTGAGCGAGATGGAATGGCATTTCCCGATACTTTGGTGGGAACCGATAGTCATACACCAATGGTGAACGGAATCGGAGTTGTTGGTTGGGGAGTTGGTGGAATTGAAGCAGAAGCTGCCATTTTGGGGCAACCAATTTATTTTATTACGCCGGAAGTTATCGGATTAAAATTAACAGGCGAACTTCCTGTTGGCGCTACTTCGACGGATTTGGTATTGACTATCGCACATCGTTTGCGTGAATACGGCGTTGTTGGAAAATTTGTTGAGGTCTTTGGTGACGGATTGGACAATCTTTCTGTTCCTGACCGAGCAACTATCGGAAATATGTCTCCGGAATTTGGATGTACAATTACCTTTTTTCCAATTGATGATAAAACCCTCGAATATATGGAAGGCAGTAATCGAAGCAAGGAACAAATTGACCTTGTGCGCGAATACTGTAAAACAAACATGCTGTGGCGTGAAAATGAATCCGGTATTCAATATACAGATGTGATTGAACTTGATATTTCTTCAGTTCAACCGACTGTAGCCGGACCAAAACGTCCGCAAGACAAAATCTTATTGAAAGATTTAAAAAAGAAGTTTATCGAATTAGAACATGCTTCGTTCGGACGTCGATATATTGAGTTAGAAGAACGCGAAAGAGCACTGACACGTTGGAAAGCAGATGGTGGAAGTCAACCGTATTACCAACCTCAGGAAACTTCTCAGGATGTTGAAATTGAATCAGAAGTCAAAAATGGTTTAAAAACAGTTTGGATATCCCATGGAAATCAAAAATATATGCTTTCAGATGGATCAGTTGCGATTGCCGCAATCACATCCTGTACAAACACTTCCAATCCTTATGTTATGGTTGGTGCAGGACTTGTTGCCAAAAAAGCACGTGAATTGGGAATCGATGTAAAACCGTGGGTGAAAACATCGCTTGCACCAGGTTCTAAAGTAGTTACCGATTATCTGGAAAAAGCAGATTTGCTCAAAGATTTGGAAGCGATGCAATTTCACTTGGTAGGTTATGGTTGTACTTCTTGTATTGGAAATTCAGGACCGCTGCCTCCGGAAATTGCAAAAGCAGTAGATGAAAATGATTTGATTGTTACTTCTGTGTTATCCGGGAATCGAAATTTTGAAGCGAGAATCCATCCACAAGTAAAAATGAATTTCCTTATGTCTCCAATGCTCGTTGTGGCTTTCGCAATTGCAGGAAGAGTGGATATGGACTTAACAACAGAACCAATCAGTCAAGATAGAAACGGAAAAGATATTTACTTGAAAGATATTTGGCCCAGTGATCAAGAAATTAAAGACGTAGTCAAAAAAGTTCTTACTCCTGAAGATTATAGAAAAACTTATGATGAAATTTTTGAAGGCAATGAAATCTGGAAAAATCTGGAAGTCCCGAAAGGACAACTCTATGAGTGGGAAGAAGAATCGACTTATATTAAGGAAGTTCCTTTCTTTGAGAACTTATCAACTCAACCAAAAGAATTGGAGAATATTAAAGGTGCAAGGGTATTATTGAAATTGGGAGATAGCATTACGACCGATCATATTTCTCCTGCAGGTTCATTTAATGAACAATCTGCAGCCGGAAAACACCTCCGTTCGCACGGTGTGGAGCGTAAAGATTTCAACAGTTACGGTTCCCGAAGAGGAAATGATGAGGTGATGGTTCGGGGAACATTTGCAAATGTGAGAATCAAGAATGAGCTTGCTTCCAGAGAAGGAGGTTATACGACCTTTTTACCGACGGGCGAGGAAATGTCTGTTTATGATGCAGCTCAAGAGTATAAAAAAACCGATACGCCCTTGGTAGTTCTTACGGGAAAAGAATACGGAAGCGGTTCATCCAGAGATTGGGCGGCAAAAGGAACATTTTTATTGGGAGTAAAAGCAGTTCTTGCTGAAAGTTATGAGCGAATTCACAGAAGCAACCTCATTATGATGGGTGTGTTGCCTTTGGAATACAAAAAAGGAGAAAGCGCCGAAACTTTTGGATTAACAGGTAGAGAAACAATTTCCATCGAAGGGATAGAAAATGATTTAAAACCTCAAAAAGAACTTTTGGTAACAGCAACCGACGAAAATGGCAAAACAACCAGTTTCAAAGTTATCGCCAGATTGGATTCACCAATTGAAGTTGCTTATTATCAGAACGAAGGAATTCTGCAATATGTGTTGCGACAATTCCTAAACAAGAATTAATATTTTTCTAATTTAAGACAAAAACAGATTTTCAATAGTTGAAAATCTGTTTTCTGTTTATTAATTATTTATTTCCATCAACTCTTCCAGAACAGTTCGTGAATTGGATAAACGTGGAATTTTGTGCTGACCGCCCAGTTTATTCTTTTGTTTCAACCAATCGTAAAAAAGAGCAGGTCTGCCAATATTGATTTTCGGCGGATTCAAGGTTGTGTTGTTATGGCGTTTTGCTTCATAATCGCTGTTTACTTCTTGCAGGGCAGAATCTAAAAGTTGCATAAAAACATTGATGTCATTTGGAGGAGTTTTAAACTCGATAATCCATTCGTGAGAACCTTTTTCTTTTCCGCTCATGTATATTGGCGCAACAGTGTAATCTATGATTTCTGAGTTTGTAAGTTGCATGGCTTTTCGGAGTGCCTCTTCAGCATTTTCTATAATCAGTTCTTCGCCAAAAGCATTGATAAAATGTTTGGTGCGACCGGTAATTTTGATTCGGTAAGGATTAACAGATGTAAACCGAACCGTATCTCCAATTTTGTAACGCCATAAACCGGCATTTGTCGTGATTATAATGGCGTAATTTTTTCCTTCTTCAACTTCGCTCAACGGGATTATTTTTTCATCAGGAGTTTCATACGTATCCATTGGAATGAATTCGTAGAAAATCCCATAATCAAGCATCAGCAAAAGTTCTTTGTTTTCATTGCGGTTCTGAATTGCAAAGAAACCTTCCGATGCATTGTAAATTTCATAATATCGGAAATCACTTTTTGGTAATAGTTTATTGTATTGATCGATATATGGAGTGAAATTTACGCCGCCGTGAAAGTACACTTCCAGATTCGGCCAAACTTCAAATAAATTTATCTTTCCCGTAGTTTCAATTACGTGATTTAGTAAAACAAGCATCCAAGATGGAACCCCCGCCAGACTGGTTACATTTTCCTTAACTGTACTATCGACAATGGCTTTAAGTTTGGTTTCCCAATCTCCCATCAACGAGATTTCATTGCTTGGCGTGCTGCTGTATTCAGCCCAAAAAGGCATATTGTCTATTAAGATGGCTGACAAATCGCCATAAATTGTTCCGTTGTTTTTGTAAAGTTCCTTGCTTCCGCCCAAACGCAGATTTTTTCCCATAAAAAGCTGTGCATCGGGATTGTTGTTTAAATACAAACACAATAAATCTTTTCCGGCTGCATAGTGACATTCTTCCAAAGATTCTGTTGAAATAGGAATGAATTTACTTTTTGAGCCGGTGGTTCCGCTGGATTTGGCAAACCATTTTATTTGAGTTGGCCAAAAAATATTCGATTCTCCACGACGACTGCGCTCAATTGAAGCTTCAATATCTTCATAACAAACTACGGGAAGACGCTCGGCAAAGGTTTTATAATTTTTGATAGAGGAAAAATCATAAGTTTTACCAACTTCTGTGTTTTTTGCTTTGCTGATGAGATTCATCAACAATTCTTCCTGAACCTCAATTGGATATTTTAGGAATAATTCGATTTGATGAAAGCGTTTTTTCAAAAACCAAGAAGCAATAGAATTTACAATAGGGATAGGCATATTTTAAATAAATTTCAAAGATAAAATTAATATTTTTTTCAAGTATATTGACTGGGAAACTTTTAAATGTAACTAAGGAGATTTTAAACGCTACTGAAAGATTTTGTAATTTTGATTAATTTTAAAAATCTTATCCAATATAATCCCTTTCCAAAGATGCTATACGAAGGAGTGCTTAGAAAAATGCTCACAGAAGTCGCCGATCCGATAGAATATTATTTAATTCTCGATGATTCGTTTTTAAATGTAAATCAATTGTTAGATAAAACCATAAGCATTAGTTTTCTCAGGTTTGAATGTTTGAATTGTTCTTTACAAAAAAAGATATTTCGTCAAGGTTTTTGTTATGACTGCTTTATGACGCTTCCACAAACTGCTGAATGGATAATTAATCCGGAATTGAGTAAGGCGCATCTTGGAATTGAAGATCGGGATTTGGAATATGAAAAAAGAGTGCAACTCAAGCCTCACATAGTTTATTTGGCGAATAGCAGCAGCGTAAAAGTAGGAGTAACCCGAAAAACCCAAATTCCCACGCGTTGGATTGATCAAGGAGCGCACGAAGCAATCAATATTGTGGAAGTTCCAAACCGTTATTTGGCGGGAATTGCGGAGGTGGTTTTAAAAAATCACATAAGCGATAAAACAAATTGGAGAAACATGCTCACCAATACCATAACTGATGAAGATTTAAATCAGTGGAAAGAAAATTTGAAACCATATCTTCCCGAGGAAGTACAACCTTATTTTGTTGAAGATTCAGAGGAAGTAAATTTCAATTTTCCGGTGTTGCAGTTTCCAAAAACTCCCAAACCGCTAAATTTGGATAAAACACACTTCTATCAAGGAAAATTAAAAGGAATTAAAGGACAGTACCTGCTTTTTGAAGATGATACTGTCCTAAATATTCGCTCCAATGAAGGAAGAGTCATTGGTTTGGATGTTGTTTAATTTCTGTTTCTCCCTTTTAATATTCCGTCAAGTAAATCCTTTGCTTTATCTTCAACATTTTTTATTACTGAATCTTTTGATTTTGGTGGTGTTATGGGCAAAGTTGAACGTCTCGTAGTGTCTTGCGGAATGTTTTTATTGATGATATCGCCGATAATGTCTTTTCCTTTATCGATGAGTTTGTCTTTTTGTTTGGCGACAATCTTATCCGTTATTTCGCGAACTGCAGAATTTAAATCCAACGAAACTTGTGGCTGATTAAAAGTTCCGGTGATTTTAACAGGAATATTTATCTTCATATCATTTGCTTCCGAACCCAAATCGCTCAATAATCTATTTACTTCATTTCCTAAATATTCTGCGGGAACATCCATATTCATTTGGTAGTTTATCGATTTGTCCAATCCGTGAACCCCTGATACGGAAGTTTGAATTCCTTTTACATCAAAATCAAATGGTTTTACTTCGATATTTCCATTGTTAAAAGTCAAATTGGTAGTGATATTTCTTAAATTAATGCCTTTCCAATCCAGAAATGAAATGTTATCCTGTAATCTTGATACAAATGGTGTTTTGTCCGGATCAACAGAAGCGGAAATAATTTCGGCATCGGCATTTCCGGATAAAGTGGATAATACAGGCGATAATTCTCTGTCTAAATTTCCGTTAAGTTGAAATTTTGTATTGATATTTCCTTGTAAAGATTGGGCAATTGGTGCAAGAAATTGAAACAATTCCATCTCGCGGAAAGATTGTACAATATCAATCTGATTTAAATCGAGATTTACTCCAAAAGTAGGAGTGGCTTCTTTGGTTGAAACATTTCCTGAAAACGCGATGTTCCCTCCAAATATATCGGAACGGAAATTCTGAATATTGATGGTTTCGTCCTTAATAGTTGCATTTCCCCGTGCATTTTTCAGAACCAAATTGTCGTAAATCACTTGATTCGCATTGAAAGTAAAATCGGCTTCCAGAAAATCAGGAATTTTAATAGATTCCGGTTGAGTTGATAATTGTTGACGTTCGGGATCTTGTTGAAGTGTAGTTTTTTTGGTTTCGCTTTCAGCAACCATAAAATCGCCGACGTTAAAAGTATTGGAAGAAAGTGAAAATATCCCTTTCAGATTTTGCTTGGTCATCAAAAATGAAAAGAGATTGTGTAAGGTTCCGTTGGCATTAAAATCAGTTTCGCCAATAGATGCCTGAAGTTCCTTAAGCTGAATTAAATTTGGATTCATTGACACGCTGGCTTGTTCAATCTTTAAAGGAGATTTGAAACCGCTATCGTATTGAAACTTACTTAGTTTTGCATTTCCTTCCGCATGAATTCGGTCGTAACGTTCTTTGTCAATGGATTCCATATCAAAATTGGCAGAAAAATCAGCTTCAAAAATACCTTCGGGTTTTTGTTCCATTTCCATTGGAAGGATTTTGTCCAGATTTGAAAGATTCACAGTTCCTTCCATTTCCATAGCGACTTGTGCGTTTTCGGTCATGTTTTTTACATTGGCAGCCATTCTGAATGGCGCTCCGTCAATGGTGAAAGTCAAATTTGGAATGTTTAAAAACATGTCTTTCATCAATCCGGTTTCATTTTTTAGCTGTGCATCAATGATGATGTTTTCTACAGCCATCGGCAAATCGGGATATTTAAATGAAGCATTGTTGCTCTTAACATGAATATCCATTTTAGGAATGTGGGTTTCATCGATAATTCCTTCAATAACTCCGGTTACAGAAAAATCTCCTGTCGTTCTTACATTTTCAATTTGCTTGACGTATTCCTTAGGAATCAGCGCCAAAAAGTTTTTAAAATCTGAAGAAGGAGTTTTAAATGACAAATCGATTTCGTTATGTGAATCAAACATTTGAAAATAACCGTCAAATACCAAAGGAAGTTCATTGATTCTAGCTTCGTTTTCCATAAAGCTGAATCGCATCGTTTCTAAATTGATTTCCAAAACGGCGTCCAATAAAAGTCGATGGTTTGACAAATATTCCGTTTCGTCCATCCGCAGCGAAATCAAAGTTTCTGAATGGGTGTCCAATCG
>CAZWVT010000004.1:17845-73707 GCA_964636665.1 uncultured Flavobacteriaceae bacterium | reverse complement strand
GGAACCGATCAAGCCGGAATTGATGAAGTACTTCAATCGGTAGAATCGTTGGTGTTTAAACCTGAAGTAGGCAGCGTTTATGAGGTTAAAGTAGTAAAAATGCTCGATTTTGGAGCTGTCGTTGAATATTTGGAAGCTCCAGGAAATGAAAATTTACTACACATTAGCGAAATGGCTTGGGAACGTACGGAAAATGTGGAAGATGTTGTAAAACTTGGAGATGTGTTCGACATTAAATATATGGGAATCGATCCGCGAACCAAGAAAGAGCGTGTTTCTCGAAAAGTACTTTTGCCAAAACCGGAAGGTTATCAGCCACGTCCTCCGAGAAATGATAGAAACGACAACAGAAGCGGCGGTAGAGATAATCGCCACCGTGGAGGAAGAAAATAAAATTTCTTTAAATGACATTTAAACTTGAAAAACCTTCGTGCAATACGAAGGTTTTTTTATTATATAACTTAAGGTTACGTTGTCCTAAGTATTTCGTTTAAATGGAATTAAGTCATTTTCTGACATAACTAAATTCGAATTAAATAATATTTTTATTCAGACTTGTAACTTTTTTCTTTTTATTACGTATAACCTATTACATTGGGAGAATCCAAATACTTAAACAGAGAGGAATTTATTCATGAGACAACTTAAAATTACCAAACAGGTTACCAACCGAGAAACTGCTTCCTTAGATAAATATCTTCAGGAAATCGGGAAGGTGGACTTAATCACTGCCGATGAAGAAGTAGAATTGGCGCAACGTATCAAAGCAGGAGACAAACGAGCTTTAGAAAAACTGACTAAGGCCAATTTGCGTTTTGTGGTTTCTGTAGCAAAGCAATATCAAAATCAAGGACTTACTTTGCCTGATTTGATTAATGAAGGAAACTTGGGATTAATTAAAGCCGCACAACGTTTTGACGAAACCCGCGGATTTAAGTTTATTTCTTACGCAGTTTGGTGGATTAGACAATCTATTTTACAAGCGTTGGCAGAACAATCACGTATTGTAAGATTGCCATTAAACAAAATTGGCAGCATCAACAAAATCAATAAAATGTATGCT
The DNA here is from genome assembly GCA_964636665.1 of uncultured Flavobacteriaceae bacterium. GTDB lineage: Bacteria > Bacteroidota > Bacteroidia > Flavobacteriales > Flavobacteriaceae > JAAYLC01. The sequence goes on along the minus strand of CAZWVT010000004.1, from coordinate 72,644 downwards.
TATTTAGAGCAAGCCAATGAGCGTCCGCCTTCACCTGAAGAAATTGCCAAAGAATTGGATATGACCATCAGCGATGTAAAAGAATCGCTTAAAAATTCCGGACGTCACGTCTCTATGGATGCGCCTTTGGTAGAAGGAGAAGACAGCAACCTTTACGATGTTTTAAGAAGTGGCGAAAGTCCAAATCCCGATAAATCGCTGATTCACGATTCCTTACGAACTGAAATTGAACGTGCTTTGGATACTCTTACACCTAGAGAAGGAGATGTCATCCGACTTTATTTTGGACTTGGCGGACAACATCCGATGACTTTGGAAGAAATCGGAGCAACTTTTGATTTGACCAGAGAACGCGTCAGACAAATTAAAGAAAAAGCAATTCGTCGATTAAAACATACCTCCCGAAGCAAAATTTTAATGACCTATTTAGGATAAAAATAAATTGAAAGCCTCTGAAAATCAGAGGTTTTTTAATTTTATAACGATTTTTAAATTTGAAGAGAACTGTTTTTTACTCCCAAATTGGCCCGGTAATCGGTTTGTTGCTGATTGTTACTTTTGGATTTGTGGGGTTTCAATTATTTGCCGACGGATTTTCATTCACAGGACTCTTATTTTTCTTAATTCCGATTTTGTTTGTAGTTTATGTTGTCCGTTCGATTAAGTATATCATTTATGACGGAGTTCTAACAGTAACTGACGGGTTTTTGATAAATGAAAAAATCCCTATAAAGGAAATCAGAAAAATCAGAAAATCAAATTCAGTTTTAGCATCACCGGCAGCCTCATTAAACCGACTGGAAATCAGTTATTCAAATTCTAATTTAATTTTAATTTCTCCTAAAAAAAGAAAAGACTTTATCAATCAGTTACTTTCAATTAATCCAACCATCAGAATAGGTGACGGAATTCTGTGATATTTATTTTTGTGAAGGTATTAAAACTTGATATTTAACAGAACTTGTATCTTTGTAAGTTATGAAACAAACGAATCTTCCCCTTATAGCGCCTTCTATATTGGCTGCTGATTTTGCCAATCTTCAAAAAGAAATAGAAATGGTAAATCAAAGTGATGCCGATTGGTTTCACTTAGATGTCATGGACGGTGTTTTTGTTCCGAATATTTCATTTGGAATGCCTGTTATTAAAAGCATTGGAAAACATGCAAGAAAACCATTGGATGTTCATTTGATGATTGTCGATCCGGACAGGTACATTCAAACATTTGCAGATTTAGGAGCTGATAATTTGACAGTTCATTATGAAGCTTGCACACATCTTCACCGTAGTATTCAGGCAATTAAAAATGCAAAAATGACTGCCGGCGTTGCTGTAAATCCACATACATCTGCGAGTTTGTTAGAACCAATTATCGAAGATTTAGACGTGGTTTGCGTAATGACCGTAAATCCCGGTTTCGGAGGTCAGAAATTTATTGAAAATGCCTACAGAAAAATAGAACAACTCCGGGAAATGATTGACAAAAGCGGTTCATCTGCCAAAATTCAAATTGACGGAGGCGTAACCAATCAAAATGTAAAACAATTGCTTTCGGTGGGTGCAGATATCTTGGTCGCAGGCAGTTATGTGTTTTCTGCATCCAATCCCAAAGAGGTTATTGCTAATTTGAAAAAGGGGAAATAACTTTATGGGAACTTCAAAAAAAGACGTGTTAGACGTTCTCATCGTAGGAGCAGGACCGATTGGAATTGCATGTGCGCTTGAAGCTAAAAATAAATCACTCTCATACCTTGTTGTTGAAAAGGGAACATTAACAAATTCATTGTTTAATTATCCTTTGAATATGACCTTTTTTTCAACTTCGGAAAAATTGGAAATTGGTGGAATTCCTTTTATTAGCAACAATCCCAAACCCAACAGAAACGAAGCACTTGAATATTATCGCCGAGTTGCATCATCCAATGATTTAAACATCCGCCTTTACGAAGAAGTCATAAAAATCGAAAAAGAGAAAACCGAATTTAAGATTCAAACTGAAAAAAAACTTTACAAAGCAAAAAATGTAATTATCAGTACCGGATTTTATGACATTCCGCAACTGATAAACGTAAGCGGCGAATCTTTGGAGAAAGTTTCACATTACTACAAAGAACCGCATCCGTACACCATGCAAAAAGTAATTATCGTTGGAGCGAGCAATTCCTCCGTAGATGCTGCTTTAGAAATTTGGCGAAAAGGTGGAGAAGTCACAATGGTAGTTCGCGGAAAGGAAATTGGAGAACGCGTAAAATACTGGGTGCGCCCGGATATTGAAAATCGAATTAAGGAAGGAAGTATTACGGCTTATTTTGAATCGAATATTAAAGAAATCAAAGATGGGGAAGTCGTCATTGATACACCCAAAGGTGAAATTACTTTAGAAAACGATTTTGTGTTGGCGTTAACCGGTTACCGACCTGATTTTGATTTCCTGAAAAATATCGGAGTTGCTTTATCTGATGACGATTTAAAACTACCTCATTACAATCCTGAAACGATGGAAACGAATGTAGAGGGACTTTTCCTTGCCGGAGTAATTTGTGGAGGAATGGAAACTCATAAGTGGTTTATCGAAAACTCGCGAATCCATGCGCCTTTGATTGTCAATGAAATCAACCATAGAAGTAGAAGTTTAATAAATAAATACTAATCTACTGGATTGAAGCGTATTAAGCTGTATTTTTATTTCCTTTGTTTTTAATTTAAATACTTATTAAAATAAATTTGAATTGGTGTGAACAGAAGTGAAACCATCATTTTGGTAGTAGAGGACGATTCTGATATTCGTGAGATCATCCGTTACAATTTATCCTTGGAAGGTTATCGTGTTATCGAAGCAAAAAATGGTTATGAAGCCGTCAAACAAGCATTAAAGTTTTTGCCTCAACTAATTCTCCTGGATGTTATGATGCCCAAAATGGACGGAATAGAAGCGTGCAGAATAATTCGTTCTTATGAAAATTTGAACGATACCATTATCGCTTTTTTATCTGCTCGAACCGAAGATTTGTCTCAAGTGAAAGGATTTGACGCCGGAGCCGATGATTATATCACCAAACCGATTACGCCAAAAGTTTTAAAAAGCCGTGTAAAAGCATTACTTCGCCGATCGAAAAAAACCGATATGAATTACAAAATTCATTTGGAAGACTTGGTTATTGACAGAAATGAATTTAAAGTTACCTTAAAAAATGAAGAAATCGAACTTCCCCGAAAAGAATTTGAACTTCTTTATTTATTGGCATCGCAACCTGATAAAGTATTTAATCGCGAAGAAATATTAAACGCCATCTGGGGAAGTGAAGTGGTGGTAGGCGATCGTACAATTGATGTTCATATTAGAAAATTGCGCGAAAAATTAGGCGATGAGAAATTCCGTACCGTAAAAGGAATAGGTTATCAATTTGTGGATGTTTCGAATGAAAAACAATAAAATTTTCAATCAGGTTTTACTATTCGTACTGTTCGTTTTATTTGTAGGATTGTTGCTTTTATTCTACTTTGCTTCTTTCGGAACAGACAGGATTGTGCTTTTGGGCGGTATTGTCCTTGTACTCATTATTTTAATACTTTATTATTTTTTCCTCAACTATTGGATGGAAAGATATGTAAGACGAAAATTCTCGATGATTTTACAGAAAATCAACGGTAAAAAAGACAAGCTTACATCAAGAACAGTAGTAACAGATATGGAATCTTTGACTCGTGAGGTGGAGCGCTTTGCAAGAGACAAGCAATCTGAAATCGATGCTTTAAACATTCTAGAAAACTATCGGAAAGAATTTATGGGAAATGTAGCTCATGAATTGCGAACACCTTTGTTTACGGTTCAAGGTTATATTTTGACACTTTTGGAAGGCGCAAAAGACAATCCCGAAATTCTTTCAAAATATTTGGAAGGAGCTGCAAAAGGAGTAGAACGACTCACACGGGTTGTAAATGATTTGGATATGATAAGCCGTTTGGAATCCGGGCAACAAATTCTCGACAAAACGGATTTTAATCTTTACGATATGATAGAAAATGTCATAGAATTATTAGAAATGAAAGCTTCCAAAAAAAATATCAGCATAACTGTAGAAACCTTTGGTAAAAATGATTTCCCGGTTTATGCCGATATGGAAAAAACAGAGCAAGTACTCATAAATTTAATCGATAATTCAATTAAATACGGCAAGAAAAATGGAACGACAGAAGTTTCTATTGAAGATTTTTCAAAAGAAAAATATCTGGTTCGAATCACAGACAATGGATTGGGAATCGCCAAAGATAATCTTAATCGTGTTTTTGAAAGATTTTATCGCATTGACAAAACGGGTTCCAGAAAAGAGGGGGGAAGCGGATTGGGATTGTCTATTGTAAAATATATATTGGAAGCACACAATGAAAAAATTCTTGTGGACAGTCAAATAGGAGTAGGCTCTGAATTTTCATTTACCATCCAAAAGAAAACGGTTACGGATATTTAAATCAATTAAAAATCTGAAATAAATTTTCGAAGTCAACTTTCTCAACAGGAGCATTTAATCCTTTATAGACAGCTAAATTTTTTAATTTATCTGCCTTGAATTCGTTTTGTTGGCAACTGTAAACCCATCCGAGGTAACGTAGTCTTTTCGACAAATAAAGTTGTTCATATTGCCCGGGAGTGGGAATAAAAAATGCTTTCTTTTCCAATCTCGCCAAATCCATAATGGTGCTGTAACCGGAGCGAGAAATTACGTATTCACATTGGTTTAGAACTTGTTCCAATTCATCGCTATGCATATAATTTACAACATCGATGACTCCGATTTTTTCTCTTTTTTGTTTCTCCTCAATTTTGCCTTGAACCAAAACTATTTTTTTGTCGCTGTTTTGCAATTCCTTAATCAGCACTTCTTCAAGCATACTTCGTTGGGGTTCAGGTCCTGACAAGACAATTAGATAATCAATGGTTTTTGGCAACTCTTTTTTATTAAATCGCGATAAAGGTTCGATGTATTTTGCATTATGCGGAAGCTTTTTTGGATGTCCTAATTTTCCGCTTAATCCGGCAACGGGATTAATAAAATCAGGAATCCAGACAGCATCAAATTTTTCCATCAATTTACGGTGATACCACGAAGAAATAAATGTAGTCTTGCCGGTGTGTAATTGCAATTGATGAGTGATATAAACCGAAGGAACTTTCGCACTGTATAATCCCAATCGACCATCACTTATAATTCCGTGAATGTTTTTTTCGGGCAGCATTGCATTTAATATTTTATGCTCTTTTTTAATGGTTTTTAAAATTGGAGAAAGCTGCGAAATCAGTTTTAATTTAAAAAAATATCCTTTTTTGGGATAGCGAATGTTATATCCCGGCAATTGGATATAATCCAGAGTAGGAAATTCTTTTCGAAGCAGTTCCAGAGCTGCGCCGTCTGATGCCAGAATGACGTTGTAATTAAAATTTTGTAATTGTTTGATAATCGGAATACAGCGGGTGGCGTGACCCAAACCCCAAAAAACAGGAGCTACCAAAATATTTTTTTGTGTGGACATAATGTATTTGTATCAAAATAGCTACAAAGTATTACAGTTAATTTGTTAATTTCGCAAGCTTTGAAGAAAAGGATAAAAGTAAAGTATTTTTGTCGAAATAAAAGACATAAGTCAATAAAACCGTGGGAAGTAAAAACAAATTAAAGCGTTTTCGAGAAAATGAAAAATTTGAAAATGTCATTCAACCTTCAAGAGATGAAGTCGTTGCAGACAAGTTTAAATTAAAAGGAAAATGGAACACGGATTTTTTTAAAAACAAAAATCCGTTAATTTTGGAGTTGGGCTGTGGAAAAGGAGAATACACGATAGCTTTGTCAAAACGAAACCCTGATAAGAATTTTATCGGAATTGATATAAAAGGCGCAAGATTCTGGCGCGGAGCAAAAACAGCAATCGAAGAAAAACTTCCGAATGTTGCTTTCTTAAGAACTCAAATCGAACTTGTTGATTTGATATTTGAAGAAAATGAAGTGGATGAAATTTGGATTACATTTCCCGACCCTCAGATAAAATACAAAAGAACGAAACACCGGCTTACACAACCTGATTTTTTAGAGAAATACAAACAAATATTAAAGCCTGATGGAGTAGTACATTTAAAAACCGATAGTGAATTTTTACATGGATATACGTTGGGAGTTGTCAGTGTGAGAGGAGAAATAATTGAATATTCCAATCACGATATCTACAACAATCACGGAGCTCCGGAAGAAGTACTTTCTATTCAAACATTTTATGAGGAAAAATATCTTGAGCAGAATAAAAAAATAACATATCTACGTTTTAGATTCCGTTCATAGATAGTTTAAACTGATTTATGGTCATTGTATTTAACCTACTTGTCGGATTTTTTGCTTCCTTAATCGGTACTTTGCCACCTGGATTGCTGAATCTTTATGCGGTTAAAGTAAATTTGAAAGAAGGGGTTAAAAAAGCAATAATCTTTTCACTCGGAGTTTGTGTTGCAGTTGCAGTATATACGTTGTTAGGCTTGTTGATGGCGCAATACATTCAGAAACATCCGAATATTGTCAGTTTGTTACAAAAAATCGCCGTTGTGATTTTTGTAGGCTTATCAATTTATTTTATACTATTTGCCAAAGACACCCGCAAAACCTTTGTAGAAAATCCCGTTCGTTCCAAAACCGGGCGATGGTTTACCGGTGTGCTTATGGGATTTCTCAATTTACTTATTTTCCCTTATTGGGTTTATATCAGTCTGACATTTACAGAAATTGGATGGCTGGTAAATAAGGAATGGTATTTTTGGTTTGCGGTAATAGGTGCAGTTATTGGAACTTTCTCCGCATTGATAGGCTACATACTTCTGTCTAAACCCAAAACAGACCAAAACATTGAGATAAAATTTAATTTCAATTTGCTGATAGGAATTATTACGGCAGTTATTGCAATTATAACTTTCGGGAAAATTTTTAAATGGTGGTAGCCACAGCATCCAATTTCTTTGAAAAGGTATATGAAATTACCCGACAGATTCCTTATGGCAAAATAACCACTTATGGTGCTATTGCACGATGCATCGGCGCACCGCGAAGTGCGCGTATGGTAGGTTGGGCACTGAATAACAGCAACAAACACAATGTTCCGGCGCATCGTGTGGTAAATAGAAATGGAATGTTGACAGGAAAACACCATTTTGAAGGCGCAAATTTGATGCAACAACTGTTGGAAAGCGAAGGCGTGGAGGTTAAAAACAATCAGGTTAAAGATTTTGACACCAAATTTTGGAATCCCTGTCCAATGTGATTTAATTATTTCCCCATTATTAAAGACATTTATGTCAGAAATGTTTATAATTTTTTACTTTCCCAATCTTAAAGATTATATTTGCATTTAGAATGAATCTAAATATAAATTTAGCATAATGAGTATTTCAAAAAAAGATATATTGGCGGCTTTAGAAACCATTTCTGCACCGGGAGAAGGGAAGAATATGGTCGAGGGCGGAAACGTACAAAATGTGATGACTTTTGCTGATGAAGTGGTTGTAGATTTAAAACTATCCACTCCTGCAATGCACATTAAAAAACGTGCGGAAGCCGATGTCAAAAAAGTTATTAAAGAAAAAATAAACCCGGATTTAAAAGTTCAGGTGAACATTCGCGTAGAAGCACCGCAACGTCCGCAGAATCCAAATTTAATCAAAGGAAAACCCATTCCGGGTATTAAAAATATTATCGCCATTGCATCCGGAAAAGGAGGCGTTGGAAAGAGCACGGTTACTGCCAATATCGGAATTACACTATCAAAAATGGGCTTTAACGTAGGAATACTTGATGCCGATATTTATGGGCCTTCCATCCCGATGATGTTTGATGTTGCAAATGAAAAACCTTTATCGGTAAATGTCGGTGGACAAAGCAAGATGAAACCGGTTGAAAATTACGACCTAAAAGTATTGAGCATCGGTTTTTTTACGCAACCTGACCAAGCCGTTATTTGGAGAGGACCGATGGCTGCCAAAGCTTTAAATCAAATGATTTTTGATGCTGCTTGGGGAGAATTGGATTTTCTTTTGCTTGACCTTCCTCCGGGAACGGGAGACATTCATTTGAGTATAATGCAGTCACTGCCTATTACAGGAGCAGTTATTGTCAGCACGCCGCAGCCGGTTGCGCTTGCGGATGCTCGGAAAGGAGTAGCGATGTTCAGACAAGAAAACATCGATGTTCCGGTATTGGGAATCGTCGAAAATATGGCATATTTTACACCCGAAGAGTTGCCTGACAATAAATATTATATCTTTGGAAGAGAAGGAGCTAAAAATTTATCTGAAACCCTTGATGTCCAGTTTTTAGGAGAAATTCCTATTGTTCAAGGAATCCGCGAAGCCGGTGATGTAGGACGCCCTGCAGCCTTGCAGACCGGAAGTTTGATTGAAGATAAATTTATTAACGTTACCAGAAATGTAGTTCAGGAAACAGTTCGACGAAACGAAAATTTACCGCCAACTGAAGCAATTAAAATTACAACGATGGCGGGTTGTAGTGCCGTAAAATAAATTATGACTAAAGAAGAGTTAACAGCAAAAGTAGAAGGCGCATTGGCTGAAATTCGCCCTTTTCTCCAGAATGACGGAGGAGACATTACATTAATATCTATCGAAGATGATAAAATCGTAAATGTACAGTTGCTCGGAGCTTGTGTTGGTTGCTCTGTAAATCAAATGACTTTAAAACTAGGAGTGGAAATGACAATAAAAAAGCACGTTCCGCAAATCGAGAAAGTAATCAGTTTATAAATTCATTGATTTATATCATTTCATAACTGTACAAATGCTTGTTAATTTTGTCTCTGATTAGAAGAATTATTTCATGATACAAACTGATATATTAATTATCGGCGCAGGTCCTACGGGACTTTTCGCTGTTTTTGAAGCAGGCTTGCTGAAGCTAAAGTGTCATCTTATTGATGCATTGCCACAACCCGGAGGGCAACTTGCAGAATTATATCCCAAAAAACCGATTTATGACATTCCGGGATTTCCTGAAATTTTGGCTGGAGATTTGGTCGATAATTTGATGAAACAAATCGAACCGTTTCAGCCGGGATTTACATTGGGAGAACGTGCCGATACAATCGACAAACTTGAAGACGGAACTTTTATTGTAACCACAGACAAAGGAACGAAACACCACGCAAAAGTGATTGCAATTGCCGGCGGTTTAGGAAGTTTTGAACCGAGAAAACCTCCTCTCTCCAACATCTCTTATTACGAAGATAAAGGGGTTGCTTATATGGTCAAAGACCCGGAACAATACAGAGACAAAAAAGTTGTAATTTCAGGAGGAGGAGATTCTGCATTGGACTGGACTGTTTATTTAGCCGAAATTGCCAAAAGTGTTACGCTCGTACATCGGCGAAATGAATTTAGAGGAGCTTTGGACAGTGTGGATAAAGTTCAGGAATTAAAAAATGCCGGAAAAGTAGAATTGATTACGCCCGCCGAAGTGGTGGAATTAGCAGGAGAAGAAAGAATCGAAGCGGTTACTATTCAACGAGGTTCGGAAATTATCAAGAAAAACTGCGATTATTTTATCCCGCTTTTTGGTCTTGCACCTAAACTTGGACCGATTGCTGATTGGGGATTGGAAATTGAAAAAAACGCCATAAAAGTGGACAATACTTTAGATTATCAAACCAACATTCCCGGAATCTATGCCATAGGTGATATCAATACATATCCCGGAAAATTAAAATTGATTCTCTGCGGATTTCATGAAGCGACTTTAATGTGCCAAAGTGCCTATCAACGCATATTTCCAAATAAACGGTATGTTTTAAAATATACAACAGTAGGAGGCGTACAAGGTTTTGACGGAAGTAAAAAAGAAGCTCCGAAAGCAGTAGTAAAAATGATAGAGTAGAAGTTGTTATTTGACAATATCTGCTTTTCTGCCTTTTTTCAAATTCATCTTTTATAGAGAGTTTTATAAGGTTTACCTTTGCAAAAAAAATCAAATTGCAAGATGAAAGATATTAAAATTACTGTAATCGATCGTGAAGGAAAAGCGCATACCATAACTGCTCCGACAGACATGAATATGAATGTAATGGAACTTATTCGTTCGTATGAACTCGCACCGGAAGGCACTATCGGAATATGTGGGGGAATGGCTATGTGTGCTTCTTGTCAATGTTATGTAAACAGCAATCACGAACTTCCCGAAATGAGTCAAGATGAGGATTTGATGCTTTCTGAAGCTTTCCATGTAAAGGAAAACAGCAGATTGAGCTGTCAAATCCTTATAGATTCACAGTTTGAGGGACTAGAAATTGAATTGGCTCCGGAATGATAAATTTAATTTCGGGTATTCTTTTTTGTGCTCAGTAGAAATCCGAAAGGTTTCATAGGTTTGATGTTGTTGAACAATACATTCAGGATTCCAAGGATTGGTACCGCCAAAGCCATCCCGATTATTCCCCAAATCAAATTTCCCACGATGATAACGATAATCACGAAAAATGGATGTAAATCTATTTTATCGCCTACAATATATGGTTCCAGGACATAACTCTCAATAAATTGTGCCACGGTAAAGGTAATGACAATCCCTATTAGAATGCTTATTTCTCCATTTACCACATATCCGAAAGCGATGGCAATCATAAACCCAATGACGTTTCCCAAAAAAGGGATAAGTGTCAAAAAAGCAGCAATGATACTTACCAAGATAAAATTGTTCACCCCGGAAATTCCCAAACCAATACTATAACATATACATAATAAGGAAATGAGAATTAATTTCCCGCGCAAATAATTCTGAGCCACGTTGGAGGTTTTTGAAATTACTTTTTTTACTTTTTGTTGCTTCTCTTCTGAAAAAAGTTTTAAAATAAATAATTTAAAATGACTCCTGTACCGTATCAGAAAAAAGACATAAATTATCACTAATAATAAAGAGCCTATAAATCCAACTACCGAACTTGCAAGCAGTAAAGCTTTTTGACCTGTGCCTTCGCTCGTCAGCATAGAAGTCATACTGCTTTCTTCTTTATATTTTTCCAGTTCAGATGCTTCGATGGAAGTGTTTTCAAGTACATACGATTCAAGTTGCTCAACTTTTGGGGCAAGGGTTTTTTGGATTTTGTCCCAATCGTCTATGAATCCTTTTATTTGAAAAGAAACCAATGCAAAAAAACCGATAAAAATCATAAGCAATAAAAATGTACTGAGGAAAGCGGCAATGGTTTTATTTATTTTCCAGCTTTCCATTTTTCGGGAAACGGGAATCATTAATAGTGACATAATTACTGCGGTGGTCAATGGAGCCAAGAAAACTTTGGCCTCAATCAAACCTAATATCAAAAAGTAGATGCCTAAAACAAGCGCGGTTGCAGTTAATAGGTATTTTTTCCCTCGATTCATAATTTTTTTTATGAACAAAAGGTACAATCTTTAACTGAATGGTCGGGAAAATTTTAAAATATTTAATAAAAGGAAAAGATTTTGACTGGATTATTTAAACCAGTCAAAACCTTTATAAAAAACCGAATAACTCAGCTGTTGTTGATGAAAGATTTTCATTTAAATGCATTCAACCCGGTAATATCAAGCCCTGTAATTAATAAATGGATATCATGAGTTCCTTCATAAGTTATCACGCTTTCCAAATTCATAGAATGACGCATAATGCTATATTCTCCTGTAATTCCCATTCCTCCAAGTATTTGCCGGGCTTCTCTGGCGATGTTGATGGCCATATCGACATTGTTTCTTTTTGCCATCGAAATTTGTGCAGATGTCGCTCTATTTTCATTTCTCAAAACGCCCAATCGCCAAGTTAAAAGTTGCGCTTTGGTAATTTCGGTAATCATTTCGGCAAGTTTCTTTTGTTGTAATTGGAACGAACCAATGGGTTTGCCAAATTGAGTTCTTTCTTTTGCATAACGCAGTGCTGTATCATAACAATCCATTGCGGCGCCGATTGCACCCCACGCAATTCCGTACCGTGCAGAATCCAAACAGCCTAAGGGCGCACCAAGTCCCGAACGACCCGGAAGTAAATTTTCTTTGGGAACTTTTACGTTGTCAAAAATTAATTCGCCGGTTGCCGAAGCACGAAGCGACCATTTGTTGTGAGTCTCCGGAGTTGAAAATCCTTCCATGCCTCTTTCGACGATTAGCCCGTGGATTCTTCCTTCTTCATTTTTAGCCCAAACGACTGCCACTTGTGCAAAAGGCGCATTGCTAATCCACATTTTGGCGCCGTTTAACAAATAGTAATCACCCATATCTTTAAAATTGGTAATCATAGAGCCGGGATCGCTTCCGTGGTCAGGTTCTGTCAATCCAAAACATCCCATCCATTCTCCGGAAGCTAATTTTGGAAGAAATTTCTTGCGTTGTTCTTCAGTTCCATATCGCCAAATAGGATACATAACAAGTGAAGATTGTACAGAAGCAGTACTTCTTACGCCACTGTCGCCGCGTTCAATTTCCTGCATAATGAGCCCATAGGAAATTTGGTCTAATCCGGCACCACCGTATTCTTCCGGAATATAAGGTCCGAAAGCTCCAATTTCTGACAATCCATCAATTAGTTGCTCTGGAAATTCTGCACGCTGCGCATAGTCTTCAATAATTGGAGAAACATTTCTCTTTACCCATTCTCGCGCTGCATCACGGACTAATTTTTGTTCGTCAGAAAGCAATTCATTGATATTGTAATAATCGGGAGCTTCAAATAAATCTGGTTTCATTTTTAGTTAAGTTTTAAGTAGTGCAAAGGTAATAATTTACGCAGTGCACTATTGATAAATTAAATAATGTAAAAAAACAGCATTTTATGAATCCAATTCTGAAAGTGAATATCCGCGGGTAATATCTCTTTTGAAAGTGCTTCGTTCTTTATGCTGAACCGGATTGTAATCTTTCCATAAAGATTGAACCGCCCGATTTTCAACAAGTTCAGGATTGGTTTCGACTGTTTTAATTCCTTTAGCAATAAACATAGACAACATCTCTTCAAAGATAATTGCCGTAATGCCTTTTCCTTGATATTCAGAATCGATTCCGATAAGATAAAATGCTGCTGTGTCATTTTTTCGCTGGGCATCCAAAATGTATTTCCAACCGAATGGAAACAGTTTTCCGTTTGCTTTTTTTAATGCTTTAGAAAAAGAAGGCATCACGATGGAAAATGCAATTAATTTGTCATTTTTATCCTTAATACACGTAATGTAATCCGGATTCAGGAAATTCATGTATTTCTTTTTATAATATTCTTTTTGCTCCGGCTGAAGCGGTACATACGTTTGTAAAGTACTGTAAGTGCTGTTGAGAAGTTCGAACATATCATCTGCCAAAGATAGGATGTCTTCTTTGTTTTTTAAGGGAATCACTTCCAATGAATAACGCTCTTTAATTAGATTAGAAAATTTGGTGATTTTCTCAAAAATAGATGGTGGAACCTGCATTTTAAATTCAATCCAAGTGGCTTGTTTTTCAAAATGCATTTGTTTCATATGTTCAAAATAATAAGGATAATGATACCAAGTAATCATCGTATTCATTTCCTTGAAACCTTTGGTCAGGATGCCTGCTTTTTCCATATTGTTAAAACCCAACGGACCTTCGACATATTCCATTCCCAATTCTTTACCTTTCTGAAATGCTTTATCCAACAAAGTGCGAGTTACTTCGATATCGTCAATCATATCAAGCCAACCGAAACGAATTTTTTTATTTCCTATAACTTCAATATCTAAATGATTGACAATAACTCCGATTCTACCTACAATTTTTCCATTTTTATAAGCTAAATAAAACCAAGAATCTGCATTTTTAAAAGCCGGATTTATTTCAGGATTTAAGGTGTCCATTTCATCCCGAACCAATGGCGGAACCCAATAAGGACAATCTTTGTATAGTTCAAAAGGGAATTTGACAAATTTTTTTAAATCCTTTATTGAAAGGACTTCTTTAATCTCTATCATTTTATTTTATTTTTCTTCCGGAATCAATTCTTGGGGAGTATCGTTATCGTTGCTATCTCTTTGACGTCCTTCTCTCAGCGCTCTTCTTTCTTCTCTTGATTTTGTAGGATCCATCTCTTCTAAATAGTCGTCTTTTGTGTGCATATCAAATCGATAAGCAACTCCCAATCTTCCGTACAAAATTGACGGAGTATCTTTAAAACTGTAGGTAACTGATAAATCTAACTGGAAATCTCGGTTCAATAAAATAGCGCCACCGCCACGAATCAATTGATCCGCATAAAAATCACTCTTAATCCCTTGATTTTCGGCAAATATCGAAACAGCATTCCCTACATAATGCGTCAAAGTTACAATATAACTGTATGAAGGAAAATCAGTGGCAAGTCGGTCTCCGATGATATTGGTAACCAAAACCCATCCGCCTTTAAAATTATTTTGAGTAGAAAGTACGACTTTTGGACTTATTGCAGAAGTATTTGGAGGCAGATAAGGATTTTCCTTGTCTAAATCTAAATTTATTCCGGCAAAAAGTGAAATAGCAGGAATCAAATCGGCCCATTGAAATTTGTTGTTAGCGCGCCAGCTATACAAATTCGGACCTTTCAAATCTCGGGCAATATGAGGGTCGTAGATTAGATATTTTACCCCGAGAACGTTACTTCTGAAATTTGAAAGTGGATATTCGCGATTGGGAACAAACTGTTTTTCAATCACATCGGAAGCTAAAAACTCACCGGTCCAACGAAGTTCTAATCTTTCGGAAAGGATGCCGTATCTAAGGGTGTAATCGACTCCGTAATTTGTTGATTCTCTTTCTAATAAGCTGTGATTTTCTTTTCCTAAATTCAATCCCATTTCTAATTGAAGCACATCGCGACCCACAGAAAAAGCACCTTCTGAAACGCCGGGACGGTTTGCATTTATAACATCCGTATATTGTGCATGAACAGAATAAAAAGTAAATAAAAAGCTGATAAATAAAAGGAAATTTCGCATAAGTACACAGAAATAATTTAAGCCAAAGATAGAGGATTTTACCATTAATTTAATAGCAGAAATTCTACTTTTTCGGAGGTTATGACTATTTTTGACCGAATAATTTAAATTATATTTTTTGAAAACGATTCTCATTATCCTTCTTGTGTTTTTCGGGATTCGGATTTTGTTAAGATTATTAATGCCTTACATCTTACGGTATCTGTCAAAAAAAGCACACAACAAATTTCAGTCAATGGTCAATCAGATGCATGATAATCATCATCAAGAACAACATCAAAACTTCAATACTTCTAATAAACGATATCAATCTAAGGAAAAGCAAAAAGATTTTGGAGAGTATATCGATTACGAAGAAGTTGAATAATTTGGAAAGTATATTTTGAATCGGCAATTTTTATAAGCGCTATGGTATAAGTATATTTGTGCATGTAATTAGAGCCAAACGAGACCTATCGGAACTGCAAAATTTGTAATGAATATATTTAATTTCGTTTTTTTAAACTTCGTATCGCATAAACATTTATTGTTTATTGTTTTATTCTTTTTTTCCATTTTTACAGTTGCTCAAGAAAATCATAAGATTTCAGGAATTGTGATGAACGATGCCAACGATGTTGTTTTGGAGAATGTAAATATTGTCAATTTAAATCAGGTAATAGGTGCAGTGTCCAATGAAAAAGGAGAGTTTTCTATTACCGCGGCAGTCAATGATACTTTATATTTTTCCTACCTCGGATTCAAATCTATCCGTGTTCGGGTAACCAATGACTGGCTCAAGTTTGGTGATGTAAAAGTTAAAATGACGGAATTGGGAATTGCATTGGCAGAAGTGGTTGTAAAACCGGTTCAACTTACGGGTTATATTGAAATTGACGCTAAGATAATTCCGGTATATGACAATTATCGCTATCGAATAGCCGGACTCAACAGCGGCTATGAAGGAGGAAGTTCCCAACCCGGTGCGGTGAGTCGGGTGATGGAAGCGGTGTCAAATCCCGCAGATTTTCTTTATAATATGTTTGGAAAAAAACCGCGAAATATGCGGAAACTCCGACAGATGAAGGAAGATGATGAAATTCGAAATCTTTTGCATTCCAAGTATGATCGCGAAACACTGATGGCAGTTCTACAATTGGAACGTGCCGACATTGACGAAATATTAAATAAATGCAATTACTCCGCCGAATTTGTCCGTGCTGCCAGCGATTTGCAAATATTAGATGCCATCAGCAGTTGTTATGAAGAATATCGAGTTTTAAACAGGAGAAATTAAATGGTTTTTATCGGTGATGATAAGGTTCGTTGTTTAATATCGTAAAACCTCTGTAAAGCTGTTCGACAAAAAACAATCGCACCATCTGATGAGAAAAAGTCATTGAAGACAACGAAATTTTACCCGTGGCTTTTTTATAAACATCATCTCCAAATCCATAAGGTCCTCCAATAACAAAAATCAAATTTTTTATTCCACTGTTCATCTTTTTTTGAATAAAATCAGCAAAAGATTCCGAAGTGTGACTTTTTCCTTTTTCATCCAATAAAATTAAATCATCTGCAGGATTAATATTTTTTAGAATAAGTTCTCCCTCTTGCTTTTTCTGAACATCCTCGCTCATATTTTTTCTTCTTTTGATATCGGGAATAACAATGATTTCAAATGGGATATAATGTTTTAAGCGTTTTTCGTATTCATTAATCAATTGGACAAGATGTTCATCATCTGTTTTGCCGATGGTTATGAGTTTAATTTTCATTTTTTAATTTCGTATGTGTTTTCAAAGATACATTTTAAGTAAAATATACATTTCAAACCGTTTTCATTATGTCAGAAGCTTCCGTATTTTTAAAGTATTTTAGCAAAAACTTTTGAGTATGATTTCCAAGAAACAATTTAACAAAGAGATAAATTTAATTATAGCCAATGCACTTCGCGAAGATGTGGGTGGGGGAGATCACAGTTCATTGGCGTGTATTCCCGAAGATGCTGTGGGCAGCGCCAAACTTTTAGTAAAAGACGAAGGCATTATAGCCGGCGTTGATTTTGCGCGCCGACTTTTTGAGTATGTTGATCCGGGATTGGAATTGGACATCAGAATAACCGACGGAACACCTGTCAAATACGGTGATGTTGTTTTTTACGTTTCCGGATTGTCACAATCAATTTTAAAATCAGAGCGCGTGATGTTGAATGTCATGCAGCGGATGAGTGCAATTGCAACTAAAACTGCAGAATTTGTAAAATTATTAGAGGGAACTAACGCCAAAATCCTCGACACCCGAAAAACCACACCGGGAATTCGTGCTATTGAAAAATGGGCTGTAAAAATAGGAGGCGGTGAAAACCATCGTTTTGCACTTTACGATATGATTATGCTCAAAGATAATCACATCGATTTCAGCGGAAGTGTTCAAAAAGCAATTCTAAAAACCAAAAAATATTTAGAGCAAAATCACTTGGATTTAAAAATCATTGTTGAAGCTCGAAATTTTAAAGAAATTGAAGAGATATTGGAAGAAGGTGGAATTCATCGTATATTGTTGGATAATTTCAATTACGACGACACAAAAAGAGCTGTCGAAATGATAGCCGGTCGTTTTGAAACTGAATCCAGTGGTGGAATTACCGAAAAAACCATTCGTGGTTATGCTGAATGCGGCGTGGATTATATATCTGCCGGAGCACTGACTCATTCCGTAAAAAATATGGATTTGAGTTTAAAAGCAATCGAATGAAAAAAGTGCCTAAGAACATCCTTGCTCAAATAGGTTCTAACAAAATAGTTAAACTGAGTCAAAAAGTTAAGCTTCCCGGAATGATGGGAATTACCTTATACGATTTACTCGGCGTTTATGGAAAAGGAATATTTGAAGGTACATTCTCAGCGCGGGCAAGTTCGATTGCTTATAGTTTTCTTCTGGCACTATTTCCGTTTTTACTTTTTCTGTTAAATCTGATTCCGCATGTGCCTATTGAAGGGTTTCAAACGCGATTTTTAATATTTGTGCAGTCGCTGCTGCCTCCTCAAACCGGTGATCTTTTTTATCCCGTTATTGCAGATATTGCCGTTAACAGAAGAACCCAATTACTTTCGTTTGTATTTTTTCTTTCGGCATTTTTAACCACCAATGGCGTAAACGCGATTTTTTCTGCCTTTGAATATTCCTATCACGTTTCTGTAAACCGAAGTTTTTTAAGGCAATATGCCGTTGCATTGGGCGTGTCTTTTCTCTTGGCTTTGATAATGATTATTACCGTAGGAATTATTTTATACGGTGAATATGTAATTCGCGATTTCAGAAGTTTGGCAATTATTCAAAGTGATATATCTTATGTAACTTACCTTCAATTTGCTGTATTTATCATTATGGTATATACTATCATCGCTATACTTTATTATTTTGGAACTAAAAAAAGCAAAGATGCTCGCTTTCTTTCAATAGGAGCAGTAATTACGACAATACTGTTTTTAATAACTACTTATTTTTTTGGGATTTATATCAATAATTTTTCAAACTATAATGAAATTTATGGTTCGATTGGGGGATTATTAATTCTGATGGTTTATATTTGGATTAACTCAAATCTACTATTACTGGGATTTGAATTGGAAGTTTCTTTACAACGACTCCGAAATAGAATCAAAAAATAATCTTATAATTAGTTGATATGAAAAATATAATCCTTTCCTTTTTATTAGTTTGCTTTTCAATAACATATACAATGTCTCAAGAAGTGTACGGAAAATGGATAACCATTGACGACCAAACCGGAGAAGCAAAATCCATCGTCGAGATTTTTAAAAAAGAAGGCAAGGTTTATGGAAAAGTGGTGGAAATCTTTAATCCTGAAAAACGACACGACAAATGTGAGAAATGTACGGGAGAAGATAAAAACCAACCGATTCTCGGAATGGTAGTCCTCAAAGATTTAGAAAAAAACGGAAGCGAATACAGTGGCGGAACAATCACGGATCCAAACACGGGAAAAGTATATAAAGCACTGATGGCATTGGAAAGTCCTGACAAACTAAAAGTACGAGGTTATATTGGATTTTCATTAATGGGAAGATCCCAGTATTGGCAACGTGTTGAATAGCTAAAAGTTAAGATGATATTTTTTGGACTGCTTTCTAATTTCTCTTTTTTTTAATTTTGCTAAATTGCATAAAATCATAACTATATTGTGTTTTTTATAGATGTAATTCTCCCGATTCCACTTCGTCAAACTTTTACGTATTCAGTCAATAAACATGAAGCTGCCTTTCTTAAAAAAGGGATGCGTGTGGCGGTGCCTTTTGGAAAATCAAAAATTTACACAGCCATAGTATATCATATTCACTCTCAAGCTCCTGTAGATTATAAAACCAAATCCATATATCATATTCTTGAAGAAGAAGCGGTGATTACAGAATCTCAAATGAAATTTTGGGAGTGGATGGCAGGTTATTATATGAGTTCCCTTGGCGAAATGATAAAAACTGCTTTGCCGAGCACCTTTCTATTGGAAAGTGAAACAGTTGTCAGTTTGGCAGAAAAAAAATCTGAAAATTTAAATCTTACTAATGAAGAACTTGACATTTACAACTTATTCAAACATCAATCGACCATTCATATTGACAAAATTAAAGAGCTCATCGGCAAAAAGAATGTTGTTGTATCTGTTAAGAATTTAATCGAAAAAGGAATTTTAGAAATTGAAGAAACTCTTTATGAAAAATACGTTCCGAAATTAAAAAAATACATCAGACTCAATGAAGAGTACAATGCTGAAGATAAAATTCGGGAATTACTTGACGAACTTTCAAGAGCTCCAAAACAAAAGGAGGTTTTACTGCATTATTTTAATCGCAAATCAAAAATAAAAAAACCATTGGGAGTATCTGAATTTCAAAAAATAACCAAAGTATCCGATTCTGTCATAAAAGGATTGATTGATAAAAATATTTTTGAAACTTATTACATCCAACAAGATCGCATTTCATTTGACAATAAGGAACTTACGGAAGTTGTAACTTTAAATGAAGAACAAAAAGAAACTTTAAATTCGATTTCTGAATCATTTAAAACAAAAGACATTACGCTTTTACACGGAGTTACATCAAGCGGAAAGACAGAAGTTTATGTAAATTTAATCAAAGAAACAATTGAGTCGGGCAAGCAGGTTCTTTTTATGCTTCCTGAAATCGCATTGACGACACAGTTAATCCAGCGGCTTCAAAAATATTTCGGAAATAAAATTTCGGTTTATCACTCAAAATATTCATTAAACGAACGTACAGAAGTTTGGAATAATTTATTAAACGAAAAACCAAATACGCAGATTGTAATTGGCGCACGTTCTTCAATTTTCTTACCGTTTAAAAATCTCGGATTGGTTATCGTTGATGAAGAACACGAAACTTCATACAAACAATTTGATCCTTCTCCGCGTTATCAAGCAAGAGATTCCGCCATTATGCTGGCACATATCCACAAGGCAAAAGTACTTCTTGGTTCCGCAACGCCTTCTGTGGAAAGTTATCACAATGCCATTACAAATCGTTACGGTTTTGCGACCTTAAAAAAACGATTTGGAAACGTACCGATGCCCGAAATTCAGTTGGTCGATATTCGTGAAAAAACCAAGAAAAAAAGCATGACCGGTCATTTCAGCAATGTTTTGTTGGATGAAATTAAGCTGACATTGGAACAAGGCGAACAAGTAATTCTTTTTCAGAATCGGCGCGGATTTTCTCCTATGGTCGAATGCAACACCTGCGGAACATCGCCTCAATGTCCAAATTGCGATGTGAGTTTAACTTATCACAAAGGCAATAATCACTTGCGATGTCATTATTGCGGATATACTATGGCGATGATCAATCATTGTACGGCATGTGGAAGTGCTACTTTAAACACAAAAGGATTGGGAACGGAACAGATTGAGAATGAATTGCACGAGCTTTTCCCTGAGTTTAAAACAGCGAGGATGGATCAAGACACAACCCGCGGAAAACATGCCTATTCCAAATTATTAGATGCATTGGCAAATGAAGAAATCGATATTTTGGTAGGCACGCAAATGCTTGCAAAAGGATTGGATTTCAGAAAAATTGGGTTGGTCGGCGTGATGAATGCTGATAGTTTGCTCCATTTCCCGGATTTTCGTGCGCATGAAAGAAGTTTTCAGTTATTATCCCAAGTTGCAGGAAGGGCAGGACGGACAGACAAACGCGGAAAAGTTATAATTCAGACTTATAATCCGTTGCACAAAATTTTATCTCAAGTAGTTAATAATGATTATGAAGCGATGTTTAAAGAGCAACTTTTGGAACGAGAGAAATTTAAATATCCACCTTTTTACAGAATCATTCATTTTGAATTCAAAGATAAAAGTTTGAGCAAAGTTGAACAGGCTGCAAAATGGTTTGCTCAAAGTCTTGAAAAATCTTTTGGTGAAAATATTTTAGGACCTACACAACCTCCGATAGGTCGCATTCGCAATCAATATATTTACAGTGTGCTGTTGAAAATCCCGAAAAATCAGAGTTTGCAGGCTACCAAACAATACATAAACAAACTCCTCAATTACTTTAATACCATTCAGGAATTTGCAAGCGTTAGAATAAATGTGGATGTGGATATGCAGTAGCAATAAATTTAAAGATTTTTTTGATTATTAAACAGAAAAGATTACTTTTGCACCCTCGTGGCAGAAAGCCATTGATTTTTTTAATATTAACTATTTAATTAATTGATTTTAGTATGAATCATTATGAAACTGTTTTCATCTTAAATCCCGTTTTATCTGAAGATCAGATAAAGGAAACAGTGAAGAAATATGAAGATTTTCTTACTTCTCGCGGTGCCAAGATGATAACTAAAGAAAATTGGGGCTTAAAAAAATTAGCCTATCAAATTCAAAAGAAGAAAAGCGGATTTTATCATCTGTTTGAATTTACTACTGACGAGGGTCAGTTAGTACACGACCTTGAAACCGAGTTTAAAAGAGATGAGCGTTTTATGCGTTTTCTTACAGTAAAACTTGACAAACACGCAATTGCGTGGGCAGAAAAAAGACGTAACCGCAATAAACAATCAGCATAAGGATTATGACATCACTTCAGCAACAAGCAAAAAGTAAAAAAGACGGTGAAATTAGATATTTGACACCGTTAAATATTGAAACTACAAAAACAAAGAAATACTGCCGTTTCAAAAGATCGGGTATTAAGTATGTAGATTATAAAGATCCGGATTTCTTATTGAAATTCGTTAATGAACAAGGTAAGATTCTTCCTCGAAGACTTACCGGAACTTCATTGAAATATCAAAGAAAAGTAGCTACAGCTATCAAAAGAGCACGTCATTTGGCATTGATGCCTTACGTAGCAGATTTATTAAAATAAAAAACCAAAACGCAATGGAACTTATATTAAAAAAAGACGTAGAAAATCTTGGTTTTGCAGATGATGTTGTTACCGTAAAAAATGGTTACGGTCGCAATTATCTGATTCCTCAGGGATTTGCAGTTTTGGCAACTCCATCAGCAAAAAAAGTATTGCAAGAAACTTTAAAACAACGTGCTTTTAAAGAAAAGAAAATAATTGACGAAGCAAAAGTACAAGCCGAAAAATTGGCTGCTCTTGAAATTCGTATTCCTGCTAAAACCGGCGAAGCAGACAAATTGTTTGGTTCGGTTACAAATGCAGACCTTGCAGAATATATGGAAAAAGAAGGTATTTCAATCGATAAGAAATTTATCACAATTGCAGGAGGCGTAGTAAAACGTGCCGGACAATACGAAGCTGCTGTTCGTTTTCACAGAGATGTAATCAGCACGATTAATTTTGATGTCGTACCTGAAAAATAGAATAGCTTAAAAAAATAGATTACAAGACCTTTTCCAATACCCATCGGAAAAGGTTTTGTTTTTTAAATACTTTTTGAAACAAGATGAAATATAGAAGATTAACCAAAGAACAGTTTGAAGAAATGCATCAAGAATTTATAAACTTTCTTGCTGCACAATCCATCACTGCCGAAGAATGGGATGACATTAAAAAAAACAAACCTGAAGTGATGGAACAAGAACTCGATGTTTTTAGTGACTTAATCTGGGAAGGTGTTCTGAATAATGTTAAATACTTAGAACATATTTCTCCGAGACAATTGATGCTGTTCTTTATCACACAAACACATATTAATTTAATCGCTATCAAAATTGAAAATGAAACCGTAGATATTACTACCGATTACGGCTACAAATGGCTTCAACAAAACATCAATGATGATTCTGTGAGTTTATACACTTCGACAAAAGTGATTAGCGACGACAGGAATAAAGATATTTTTGTTTTGATAGAACAAGGCGCTGTGATTACAAAAGGAGAGCTGTATCGCTATTTTGAAGACGTACTCTCTTAATCGATTTTATTCGTACCGCAGACTTTCTACAGGATCCAATTTCGCAGCTTTGGTAGCCGGATAAGCACCGGCAATTAACGCTACAATAAAAGTGATAATCGTAGCCCAAATAATCGCTGTCCAAGGAAGTTCGAAGGGAAATTCAAATATTCTGGCAAAGGCAAAACCGGTTAATATCCCAAGAATGATTCCGAGAATACTTCCAAATTGACCTATGACAATGGTTTCTATAAAAAATTGAGCAGAAATTGTAGAACGTTTGGCACCCATTGCCTTCCGAACGCCGATTTCTCGGGTTCTTTCTGTAACTGAAACCAGCATAATATTCATTAACGCAATGGAAGAACCTAAAATGGTGATAATGCTAATAACCCAAGCTGCAACTTCCAAATAAACAGTGATGGATGAAATTCTTGAAATAAGATCATCACTTCGCTCAATAGCAAAATCATTTTCTTCTGTAGGTGAAAGTCCGCGAATGTTACGGAAAGTTAAAATAGCTTCATCTTGAGCCATAGTCATGTGTTCCTGATTGGAAACACGAACAGAAAGGTTGTAATTAATGTTGGGTGCAGAATAAATGCTTCTCGCATTTTGGATGGGAATAATGACTCTTAAATCCTGATTGTTTCCAAAACTGGAACCTTTTGCTTCCAAAACACCAACGACGGTAAATCGAACGCCACGAACACTGATTACTTTGTTTAAAGGATCTTCGTCTTTAAAAAGTCCTTTTAGAAAATCATATCCGACAATACACACATTATTGTTGTTCTGAATATCAAAAACCGTGAAATTTCTTCCCATTTCCAATTGACTCCCTGTGTTTTCAATGTAATTTTCATTGACTCCATAAACTTGAATTTCAGGATCGGTTTTATCAGAGCCGTATTTAATTTCTGCATTTCTTGTTGCAAGGAAGGATACAGCGGTTTGCGCTCCGGGAAAGTCATATTTCGATATAAAATCCCGCACATTATTATAACTGATGATGGAATGGATTTTTTCACGATCTCCACTGCTCATTTGAATTTGGGAATCATATTGACGGATGCTGAATGTATTGGCACCCATCGAAGCAAAGTTGCTTGAAATAGTGGCTTCCAAAGCATTTACTGCACTTAAAATTCCTACAAGCGCCCAGATTCCAATAGCTATGATAACGATGGTTAAAACAGCTCTTAAAATTTGAGAGCGAATGGATTCTAATGCAATTTGGATATTTTCGCGTAAAAGGGAAAGCATTTTGTTGGCTGTATATCTATAAGACTACAAAGTTCAAATAAAGTTACTATAATTTTAGGATATTTGCAGACAAATTTTTGTCAGCGAATTTACACCTTTTGTCAAAAAAATGAACAACTGTTGTAATTGCATTTTAAATTATTGAATATGAAGCCATCTACACCAAAAGGAACGAGAGATTTTAATCCGGTTGAAGTTGCAAAAAGAAATTACATCATCGAAGCGATTCGTCAAAATTTCAAATTATTCGGTTTTCAGCCGATAGAAACACCATCTTTTGAGAACTATGAAACTTTGATGGGAAAATACGGAGAAGAAGGCGATCGATTGATTTTTAAAATTCTCAACAGCGGAGATTATCTCTCTAAGGTTAAAGATGAGGTTTATCAATCAAAAAACAGTCAGCAACTGACGCCTCTAATTTCTGACAGAGCTTTGCGATATGATTTAACAGTTCCGTTTGCCAGATATGTAGTACAACATCAAAATGAATTGGTTTTTCCTTTTAAACGCTATCAAATTCAACCCGTATGGCGTGCTGATCGACCACAAAAAGGAAGATTTAGAGAGTTTTATCAATGCGATGCTGATGTAATTGGCTCAGATTCTCTCTGGCAAGAAGTGGAGTTTGTTCAACTTTATGCACGGGTTTTTGAGAAATTAAAACTCAAAGGTGTAACCATCAAAATCAACAACCGAAAAATACTGAGTGGAATTGCAGAAATTATCGAAGCTGAAGAAAAACTAATCGACTTTACAGTTGCCTTGGATAAATTGGATAAAATAGGAGCAGAGGGCGTAAAAAAGGAAATGCTCGAAAAAGGCATCAGTGAATCATCTATTGACAAGTTAGAACCGCTCTTGTCGCTTTCCGGCTCAAATACAACGCAATTGGAAGTATTAAAAAATTTACTCAAAAATTCTGAAATTGGAATGCAGGGATACGAAGAAGCTGCTTTTGTTATTAATACTGCAGAAACCTTGGGTCTTCATTCGGCAAAATTACAGTTGGACGTTACGCTTGCACGTGGACTGAATTATTACACCGGAACAATCATCGAAGTTTCCGCCCCCGAAAATGTGCCTATGGGAAGTATCGGCGGTGGCGGCAGATATGATGATTTAACCGGAATATTCGGGTTGAAAAACATGAGTGGAATTGGGATTTCATTCGGTTTGGATCGTATTTATTTGGTTTTGGAAGCATTAAATTTATTTTCCGAAGCTATTGTAGAAGGTACAAAAGCTTTGTTTATAAATTTTGGAGATTCTGAAGCGTTATATGCGATGCAAACCATTGTCAAATTACGAGATGCGGGAATTGCAGTAGAACGTTATCCCGATAAAAGCAAAATCGGAAAACAGATGGGATATGCCGATAAACGAAACATTCCCTACACGGTAATGGCAGGTGAAAAAGAGATGAAAGAAAATATTTATACTTTAAAAAACATGAAAACCGGAGCGCAAGAAGAGCTAAATTTTGAGATGTTAAAAACAAAATTATCCGAATAAATCTTTTCTGATTCTGAAATATATTTTTTTTAGAAAATATACTTGCTTCGGTTGGATTTGTTTTTATATTTGCCCCGCCAAATAAAAATTAGGTTTGGTTTTGGTATAAGCACATGGCGAGGTAGCTCAGGTGGTTAGAGCGCAGGATTCATAACCCTGAGGTCACGGGTTCAAGTCCCGTCTTCGCTACACAATCAAAGGCTGTTTAATTAAGTTTAAACAGCCTTTCTTGTATTTGCTCATCAATGTGCTTTTTTATAAGAATTTATAAGTTGATACTTCCTATTCTTTCTCTTGCAAAAGTCGAAAAAATAATATTTAATCAATTTTAAAAAGCTGAAACACAAAGAATAAGTATATTTTTCAAAATTGTCATCTATAAATTTGAAGATTACATGAATATCTATATATTGCCAATTCTCTAAAGCACTATTTATGGATAAAAAAATAAAGTATGAAATGGAGTTTCCACTGCAAGTTTCTCCAACGCTTTTATATCAATATCTATCAACTCCTTCAGGCTTGTCAGAGTGGTATGCTGATAATGTAAATTCTCGAGGAGAACACTTTTCTTTTATCTGGGAAGGAAGTGAGGAAACTGCCAAATTACTCAGCCGGAAAAGTCCGGAGCGGGTAAAATTTCGTTGGTTGGAAGACGAAAACGAACAAACTTATTTTGAAATGAGAATCCAAGTAGATGAAATCACCCAAGACGTCTCTCTTATTGTGACAGATTTCGCTTATGAAGATGAAATAGAAGAAGGAAAGATGCTTTGGGAAAATATGATAGGCAATTTACGTCAAGTACTGGGCTCTACATAAA
This sequence comes from uncultured Flavobacteriaceae bacterium, assembly GCA_964636665.1. Classification (GTDB taxonomy): domain Bacteria; phylum Bacteroidota; class Bacteroidia; order Flavobacteriales; family Flavobacteriaceae; genus JAAYLC01. The sequence continues at coordinate 45,664 of CAZWVT010000004.1, read as the reverse complement.
TTTTTTTTATGCATCAAAATACAAATCGCATTACCGAATCAAATTCAATCAACCTTAACGGACAAATTACAGAATCGGATAAAGCGGTCGTTTCCATACAAAACAGAGGACTTCATTATGGCGATGCGCTTTTTGAAACCTTGCTCGTCGCAAGAGGAACCGTGTTGTTTTGGGAAGACCATTATTTCCGTTTAATGGCGTCAATGCGCATTTTGAGAATGGAAATTCCAATGGATTTTACCATGGAATTTCTTAAAAATGAAATTGACAAAACCATTTCTTTTAATACATCCAAAACTTTCAGAATCAAAATCTTAGTTTGGCGAAAATCCGGTGGGAAATACCTTCCTAAAACAAGAATGATTGATTACGCCATGCTCTCCGAAGAAATAGATTTTAGTGAATATAAGATTGAGAACGAACCTTATGAAGTTGAACTTTACAAAGATTTTTATGTGCGTAAAGATTTGTTGTCAACCTTAAAAACGACCAATAAAATCATTAATGTATTGGGAAGCATTTATGCGCAAGAAAATGGATATCAAAATTGTTTGGTTCTAAATGATGAAAAGAATGTAATCGAAGCATTAAATGCCAATTTGTTTATGGTAAATCAAAATACCATAACGACACCACCACTTTCTGAAGGTTGTTTAAACGGAATTATGAGAAAGCAATTGTCAGAAATCATTGAATCCCATCCGGAGTTTAAATTGGAAGAACGCACCATTTCTCCGTTTGAACTACAAAAAGCAGACGAATTGTTCCTTTCAAATGTTGTTTTTGGAATAAAACCCATTACGAAATACAGGAAAAAGAAATACGAACAAGCTGTTTCCGGAGAATTATTGAAACAATTGAATAAAAAACTTTTTAGTTCGATTAATTCAGGTTTGGATTTTCAGGCGCATTAGACCACAGTGAATAATCTCCGCCCAACTCCATCATTTTTTCTTTCCAAAAATTCAGTCCCGGTTTTTTGATTATGTTTCCATTGTAAACGTTGTGTTGCACTACCCAGGTTTGAAGTTCCAGTTCACGGTTGAGTTGATCCTTTTCCCATCCTGAATAACCGAGGAAAAAACGAATTTGATTTTTCTGAAGTCGATTTGTTTTTAATAGTTCAAGAATTGTTTCAAAATCTCCTCCCCAATAAATTCCTTCCGAAATATTGATGCTGTCGGGAATCAATTCGGGAACACAATGGATAAAATACAAATTGTCTTGTTCTACGGGGCCGCCGTTATAGATGGTGAGATCTGAGTTTACATCGGGAATAAAATCTTTCAATTTGTAATCTAACGGTTTATTGAGAATAAAACCAACAGAACCACTATCGTTGTATTCTGCCAACAAAATAACTGCACGATTAAAGGAAAGATCCCCGATGATTGAAGGTTCTGCGATAAGTAATTTTCCTTTGGAAGGTATAACTATATCCATAAAATTTCAATTGTTATAAATAAAATTATGAATAAAAATCGTAGGATACAAAAAATATCGAAACTCTTTAGAGTTTTAAATAGAAAAACAAAAAAAATCCTTCTGGTAATTGAAGGATTTTTAGCATTATTTAGAAATGGTTGGTTTAGTTTACGCTGTTTTGTAATTCAGAGCCGGCTTTGAATTTTACTACATTTTTAGCAGCGATTTGAATAGTTTTTCCCGTTTGAGGATTTCTTCCTTCACGTGCAGCTCTTTCTGAAACTGACCATGTTCCAAAACCAACTAAAGAAACGCGTTCTCCGTCTTTTAGTGCAGTTTTTACATTACCTAGAAAAGAATCTAGCGCTTTTTTAGCTGTTGCTTTAGAAATTCCGGCATCACTTGCCATGGAATCAATTAAGTCTGATTTGTTCATACTCTTTTAAAATTGTTGGTTAAACTTCTATTTTACATCTACAAATTTAAAAGGATTATCGATTGATACAAGTAATGTCAAAGGAAAAGGAGTGATTTGTTAATAACTTTAACATATTGTTGATAAAATTGCCCCAAAATAACGTGCAACCTATAATATTTTGCCCCGATTCTCTAATTGACAGAACTGTTTTTACCAAAAGAAAACCCATTTAACAAATCTACTGCCGACATTTTCCGTTTGCCCGGCAGCTGAATTTCATCCAGATATACAAAACCGTCGGATACGGCGACAGCAATTTCTTTTTTAGTCACAATTAATTCTCCAATCTTTTCTTGATGATTTTTCTTGTCAAAAATGGCTTTAAAAATTTTCATCCGATGTGATTCTCCGTTATTTTCTAAAAGTGTCCAAGCAACCGGAAATGGAGAAAGCCCTCTGATTGTATTTGCGATTTTTTTTCCGGGCAGCTTCCAATCGATTCGCGTATTCTCAGGAGTTAATTTAGGTGCTTCTTTAAGTTGCCTGTCTGGTTGCTGCGCTTGCGGTTGAACCGAATTTGCAGCAATGGCGTCTAAGGTTTCAATAACCAATTTGCTGCCGAGATGCATCAGCTTATCGTGAAGCGTCTTTACATCGTCAGATTCTTCAATGGCAATCTCTTTTTTTGCAATGATGGCACCGGTATCAATTTGTTCATCGATAAAAAAAGTAGTAACACCCGTTTTGGTTTCTCCATTTATCAACGCCCAATTTATAGGTGCGGCTCCGCGATATTGCGGCAGAAGTGAAGCGTGCAGATTAAACGTGCCTTTGGAGGGAATTTCCCAAACTACCTTAGGAAGCATTCTAAAAGCAACCACCACAAATACATCGGCATTTAATTTTTTTAAATGAGATACAAAATCGGAATCTTTTAAATTAACAGGTTGAAGTATTGGAAGACTGTGTTTTTCTGCAGTTTTTTTTACGGCAGATGCATTGGGTTTTCTTCCTCGTCCGGCAGGTTTGTCGGGAACAGTTATTGCGGCGATTACTTTGTGGGAACTGCTTAAAATTTTTTCTAAAATTGTTGCGGCAAACTCAGGCGTACCCATAAATACTATTTTGAGGGATTTATTCATAGTTAGTTTGAAATATACAATTCATTGGTATCGGTTAAACGGATAAATTCATTATCCAATAAAAGTTTTAAGGTATTTATTACTTCATGTTTGGGATAAGGCAATGCCTCAATCAGTTCTTTTGAAGTATATGATTTTTCTTTTAAAAAAGACAATATTTCCCCAGTCAAAACCTTTGGGTCAACTTTCATATTATTTTCATTCTTTGCAGTACACACAGAACAGATTTTACAAGGCGTATTATTTTTTTCACCAAAATAACTTACCAACTGAATCGTCCTACATGTTTTTGTGTTGTGTACATATTCAATCATCGCCTGAACTTGTTTGACTTTTAATTTGTTTAGTCGCTCAAATTCAGTTGATATTCTGGAAATCGTTCGGTCGTCCTCTCTCGGCACCAAATAAGTGATAGAGGCATCGGTTGCAATGTTTTGAAGTTCTATAACGCCGTCTTCGTTCATGCGTTTTAATATTTTAAGAATCTCATTGACAGATTGTCCGGTTTTTGAAGAAATCAATTCCAAATCAACAGAAATTGGAAGTTCAGAGATTCCGGCATAAAGTCTCAAAATCGATTTCCCCACAATCGAAATTTGCATATCTCTTTCAAAATATCTCAGTAAATCAGACGAGCTGCCTAAAAACTTGAGAATGGTTTTTTTGGTAAATTGTTCAGACAATTGAAGGACGCCTAACCTGTCCAATCCTTTCAAAGCATTGTACGTAAGCATACTGTTGAGCTTGTACTTTTTTACAAAATCGACAAAATTAAATTGGTATTGAACATTTTGTCCTTCTCCATAAGCAATTTGCAAATAACTGCTGAGTTTTCGATAGATGTATGTTACATCTGAAGAAGTCGGTAAATTGGAAATAAATTGATTTTCTACCTGTTTGTCATCAAATTTGTCATACAACAAAATTCCTTCTGCATAATCGCCGTCCCTCCCGGCACGCCCAACTTCCTGAAAATAACTTTCCAAACTTTCCGGAAGTTGCAAATGAATCACAAATCGAACATGCGGATGGTCTATTCCCATTCCGAAAGCACTTGTCCCAACGATAATATTGGTTTTTCCGGCTTGCCAATCTTCTAATTTCACTCTTTTTTCTTCCGCTGAAAGTCCACCGTGATAAAAATCTGCACGAAGCCCGTAAGTTTTTAATTGTTGGGAAACGTCTATAGTTGCTTTTCTATTTCTTACATAAACGATTGCAGCGCCGGGATTGTCTTGAAGAATTTGGGAAGTCCGATGGATTTTATCAGTTTCTGTTTTTACTTTATAAGCCAAGTTACTGCGAACAAAAGATTGTTTGAAAATTTGAGGAAGTTCCAATTTTAGTTCGTTCAAAGTATCATCCAAAACTCGCGGTGTGGCAGTGGCTGTCAATGCCAAAAAAGGAGTGAGCGGTTGTAATGTTCTGAGTAAAACGATATTTTTATAAGCCGGTCGAAAGTCATTTCCCCATTGCGAAATACAGTGCGCTTCATCAATGGCAATGAGATTAACTTTCATTAACCGAATGTAATTTTGAACAATATCCTGCTGAAGACGTTCCGGAGACAGATATAAAAACTTGTAGTTGCCATACAGCGCATTATCTAAAAGATTTTGCATCTCGTGAAAAGAAATTCCACCTGATAAATCAATTGCTTTAATTCCTTTTTTCTCAAGTCCACTTACTTGATCCTGCATCAGTGCAACAAGCGGGGAAATAACTATACAAATTCCTTCTGAAGCCATAGAGGGAACTTGATAACACAACGATTTCCCGCCGCCTGTTGGCATAAGCGCAACGGTGTCTCGTCCGTTTAAAACCGATTCGATAATTTCTTTTTGTAACGGACGAAATGAAGAAAATCCCCAAAATTGGTGTAGTATATTTTCTAAGGAATTCAAAGTGTCTGCTTGAGTTTATTTAAAATATAATCGGTGCGTTCTTCTACGGAACCTACGGGAACTTCGATTAAAGAGTAACCGTATTTTTCATATCCTTTTTTCAAATGTTCATAAATGATTTCAGCTTGTTTGAAAGATTCATATCGCTCGTTATCAGTAATGTATATTTTTTCCCAAGGTGGCAAAACAAAAACCACGTCATATCGATTTTGGTTGCATTCTTCGCTGAAGTGTGGCGGATAATGAACATTCAAAAAATCCATATAAGCAGTAACGTCTGCAACGCCGCGGTCGTAAAATAAGATTGATTGAGTGCAGGATTCTGCTGCTTGATATTGAATCAATCTTCCTTCCAGCAGTTTTTGACTGAATAAAATCGGATTTTCTAAGAATAACTGAGCAATTCCGTCTTTTTGTGCTTGAAGCGTAATTTCTCTGGAAATTTCATGTTGTACGGAATATCCTAATTTTTCTAAATTTTTTATCAGTGCCGTCTTACCCGAACCCGGACCGCCGGTAATCAATATTCTTTTTGCTGCCAATTGTCAGAATTTTATACAAAGTAAATAAAATATAATCGATGTTGAAAGTGTATCTTTGCAATCAAAGGATTTTAATGTATGGATAAAAAAACAGAAGATTTTTATATCAGACTCAAAAAACAATTAGAAGAAGACACCACGTGGCCTACTCAATATCTTTTTAAATTTATCGTTCCTGCCGATTTGGAAAAAATTGCAGAAGTTCGCGCAGTTTTTGACGGTTCAGATGCCTTGATTACTACAAGAGATTCATCTCGTGGAAATTTTACCAGCATTTCGATTAAGGTAACCATGCAATCCCCGGATGTAGTAGTAGAAAAATATTTGGAGGTTTCTAAAGTAAAAGGAGTTATTTCATTATAAATTCTTATTTTTAAACACTACATAATATATCATTCACACAAAACTTATTTAATTTGACAGTAACCATAGACAACTTAGAATACAATACCGAACGTTCCGGTTTAAAACTCCCCGAATATGGACGTCACGTTCAAAAAATGGTAGATTATGCCATAACAATTGAAGATAAAGAAGCCCGCAATCGAACTGCAAAAAGTATTATTTCGGTTATGGGAAATATGAATCCGCATCTTCGCGATGTTCCCGATTTTCAGCATATGCTATGGGATCAGTTGTTTATCATTTCGGATTTTCAGCTCGATGTAGATTCTCCTTATCCAAAACTTTTAAAAGAAGAATTAGAAGAACGCCCGGAACCTCTCAAGTATCCTCAGAATTTTCCCAAGTATCGTTTTTACGGAAACAATATTAAACGCATGATTGATGAAGCAATCCGTTGGGAAGACGGTCCTAAAAAAGATGGATTGATACTTACAATCGCCAATCACATGAAAAAATCTTATTTGAGTTGGAATAAGGATTCCGTCGAGGATATTGTGATATTTGACCATTTGTACGAACTTTCCGATGGTAAAATTGACTTGAGAAAACGTGATGAAGATTTGAGTAATGCTTCAGATTTGATGAAAACAAAAAAGCGTTTTTCAAGTTCCAGAAAAAATTATAAAACAGGCAGACGTAAAAGATTTTAACAAATAAGAATGGCTACATTTCAAATTGAAGGAGGCTATAAACTCCACGGAGCTATAACTGCTCAAGGGGCAAAAAATGAAGCATTGCAAATCCTTTGCGCAGTGCTTTTAACCGAAGAAGAAGTAATCATCGAGAATATTCCGGATATTATAGATGTCAATAAATTGATTGAAATTCTGAGAAATTTAGGAGTGATAATCAAGGATATTGAAAAAGGTAAAAAATCTTTCATCGCAAAAGACATCAACTTGAATTATCTTGCTTCCGAACAGTATAAAGCGGACGCATCTTCTCTGCGTGGTTCGATTATGATAATCGGTCCTTTATTAGCACGATTTGGGAAAGCTTCAGTGCCACGCCCGGGTGGTGATAAAATTGGTCGCCGTCGTGTCGATACTCACTTTGAAGGTTTTATAAAATTAGGTGCAAAATTTCTTTACAATAAAGAAGAACGTTTTTACAGCGTAGAAGCTCCCGATGGACTTCAGGGAACATATATGCTTTTGGATCAAGCATCTGTAACCGGAACAGCAAATATTGTTATGGCCGCAGTTTTAGCCAAAGGAACCACAACGATTTACAACGCAGCTTGCGAACCTTATATCCAGCAATTGTGTAAAATGCTCAACGCAATGGGAGCAAATATTTCCGGGGTCGGTTCCAATTTAATTACTATTGAAGGTGTTAGGAGTTTAAAAGGATGCACCCACCGGATTTTGCCGGATATGATTGAAATCGGTAGTTGGATCGGGTTGGCTGCAATGACCAAAAGTGAGATTACCATTAAAAACGTCAGTTGGGAAAACTTGGGATTAATTCCCGAAACTTTTAGAAAACTCGGAATAACCTTGAATAAAGTAGGAGATGACATCCACATTCCGGCTCATGAAAATTATGAAATTCAAGGTTATATCGATGGGTCTATTATGACAATTTCCGATGCACCCTGGCCCGGATTTACACCGGATTTATTGAGCATCATTTTGGTTGTGAGTACGCAGGCAAAAGGAAGCGTGCTGATTCATCAAAAAATGTTTGAAAGCCGATTGTTTTTCGTCGATAAATTAATCGATATGGGAGCGAAAATAATTCTTTGTGATCCTCACCGCGCAACGGTTATCGGACATAATTTTGAATCCAATTTGAAAGCTACGACTATGGTTTCACCCGATATTCGTGCCGGAATTGCTCTGTTGATTGCTGCACTGTCGGCAAAAGGAACAAGTACGATTCACAATATTGAACAGATTGACCGCGGGTATGAAAATATCGACGAACGTTTACGAGCTTTAGGAGCGAGAATAAAAAGAATTTAGTTGCTATTTTATTTATTGCAGCTTCCTGTTTTTATTAATTTCATCCTGGAGTTTTCGACGAAGCTTTTGTTCTCTTTCAAGACTGTTTCTGCGATAATCTTCTATTTCAATTTCCATTTCGGCAATTTTTAATTCTGCATTCCGAATTACTTTATGACTTGTAATAAAACGATAAAGTAAAAACGCACACGCGAGGATTAAAATCCCTATAATGCTAAAAAGGAGTGCGCTATAACCGGTTTTAGACATTAAAATACCCAGAAATTGAATGCTTTTTTCTTTCTCTTGGGAAATTGCCAATTCTTCATCAGTAGATTTTAACTGAAGATTGAGCGTATCAACTGTAGCTTGTTGAATTTCTAAATTATTTTGCTGATTTTGAATGGTTTGTTTTAGCTCGCCAATCGAATCGAGGATGTTTCTGCGTAGTGTGTTAAGCTCACTTTTTCTAATAACCTTATACTCCTTGTAACTATTACTTTTTTCAAATACTTCATCCATTTGAGTATTTAAAGTTCTGTCGATAATTTGAACGTCATCTTGAGCTATAGTAATAACCGGAAAAAGAACGATGATTACATATAAAAAGCGTTTTTTCATACATTTAAATTATTTGTGGGGGTTTTATGTATAAACTCTACAAGAGTAATAAAATTGTAAGTAAAGATAGGGATGTTAAGCTGAATTTTGTAAGATTTTTAACATCGACACAAGATTTTAAAATAAGCATTTGTAGTTTTCTCTTTGCTATAACAATTGTATTTTTGCTTTCCAAACCGATTAATATCTTAATTATATGAAAAAAATTTTAACATTAGCTGTTGCGCTTGCATTTGGGATGATTTCGTATGCTCAAATTTCAACGCCCCAACCCAGTCCCTTTCAAAAAATTGAACAACGTGTTGGATTAACTGATATTGCAGTTGAATATTCCAGACCCTCTGCAAAAGGAAGAAATATCTACGGAAATTTGGTTCCTTTTGATAGAATGTGGAGAACCGGAGCCAATAACAATACCGTAATTCGATTTAGCAATGATGTGGTTGTTAATGGAAATACATTAAAAGCCGGAAGTTATGCACTTTTTACAAAACCGGGTGTATCGAGCTGGGATGTCTATTTTTATACCGATACAAACAATTGGGGATTGCCGGATAAGTGGGATGACTCTAAGGTAGCTGCTCATCTGAATGTTCCAACCGGACATTTAGCCTCTGAAATCGAGACTTTTACGATTACCGTTGACGATATTACTCACGATACAGCTAAAATCGGGATTCGTTGGGTAAAAACTTATGTTGGAATTCCGGTTCAATTTAAAACTGATGAGGCGGTTTTGGCAAACATTAACAGTGTGATGAACGGACCGTCTGCAAATGATTATTATGCAGCAGCAATCTATTATTTTGAAACAGGAAAAGACATTCAACAAGCTAAAAAATGGATAGACAAATCGATGGATTTATCGGAGAATCCAATGTTTTGGCAACTCAGACAACAAGCACTTATCTACATGAAAGCCGGAGATAAAAAAGGAGCGATTGCAGCAGCCAAAAAATCTTTGGAATTAGCCAAAAAAGCAAAAAACGATGATTATGTAGCATTAAATACCAAATCACTTCAAGAGTGGGGTGCGATGTAATCTGAAATAAATATTGATATCAAAAACGGATATTTTATATAAATATCCGTTTTTTTTTTATTGAAGTGAAGTACACGACAAAAATTTTAAACAATTAATATTTAATAGAAATAGCGGGGGCGACTCCCCACTATTTTATTAACTTACACATTTTATGAGATAGTCTCTTTTTTAGTTTGTTTTCTAACCGTCTTGTTACCGCTTGTTGTTTTTTCAATTCTTCCAAACACCCCGGCTTTTTTACTTTATTCCAAATATCTGCTTAGTCAAATAGCGTTGCCAATTTTACATGAAGTGCTTGTCCTCTCAGGTTCTTATCTATGATAATTCCGTCTTCATCCAATAAGAAAGTAGCCGGAATGGAGCGTACGCCGTATTTTTTTGCGATGGGATCGTTCCAAAATTGTAAGTGGGAAATGTGATACCAATCCATTTCGTCTTTTTCTATTGCACCAATCCAAGCATTTCTGCCTCCCGGGCGATCAAGAGAAACACTGATGATGTTCAAACCTTTATCGTGATATTTTCTGTATGCACTTACAACGTTTGGATTTTCCACGCGGCAAGGCATACACCATGAAGCCCAAAAATCAATAATTGTGTATTTTCCCAAAGCATCTTCCAATGACATTTCGCCGCCTTCCGGAGTCGGACCGCTGAAACTTGGTGCAGGTGAACCAATTTCCCCGACACCCATACGGTCTATTGCATTTTTAATATCTCTAGCCATAAAATGATTTGAAACCTTTGTATCCAAACTGTTTAAGTAATCTCTTGCTTGTTTGGAAGTGAGCGCATTTTGATTGAGCATCTCACCTAATACCATCAATGAAAAAATGGAGTTTTTGTTGTTTTCAATATAATCTTGCTGCAACTTCTTTTGTTCGTTCTGAAGATTCATTTGAAGACTTTGTAATTCTGTAATTCTCCCGGCATTTCCTTGTTGCATCGCTTGTTGACTTTCTTGTGCAAGCTGCTGATTTCTTGCTGCCAAATTCATTGTCTTTCTTTTATATTCGGTGTAATTGTCATTTACAGCATTTCCTTTTACATAAGAAGCGTTGATGCTGTCTTTGTAAATGGTTGCTTTTAAGTCTTGACTTTCAGGAAAGTATATTAAATTTAAAGGGTCATTCTGAATGCGCAGGAAGTTAAGGCTCGGTTCGTTCTGTTTTAAATATTCAGAGGAAAATCTACCGTCTTGAACAACCAATGTATCAATTACTTTTGATTGATTATTTTGAAAAGTATAAACAAAAATTTCAGTGTTATCAGCGTATCCAACAGCCTCTCCTTCAAGGGTATATGTGTCAGAAACTTGTCCGCAACTCATCAATGCAAAAGCTGATAAAGCCGGTATAATAAGTTTTTTCATAAAACGTATTTTTTTAATTTTCAGGTAAAAATAAGATTTTCCATAAGACTTCTATAAGGGAAAATAAGATTTAGAAATTTGTTAACTATAGTTTAAAGAAAAATGCTCAAAGCAAATCAATTTTACTTTGAGCATTTTATGGAAATAAGGGACTGTCTTATGCTTCGGGATGATTGTCTGTTGCTTTCATCGTCCATGCATCCAACATCCAGCTTACTTTTTCTAAATCTCCGATGTAACCGCCGATTAAATCAATCGTTCCTTCATCATCAGATTCATCAGCCACATCGACGACTTTACGCATTTGCTTCAGCATTTTACCATGGTCTGTAAGTAGTTTTTTAACCATTTCCACATCTTTGGTATTTCCGGATGCTTCTTTCAGGCTGCTCATTTTAAGATAATCTGAAAAATTGCTCGTTGGTTGATAACGAAGTGTTAAAATACGTTCTGCAATCTCATCAATTTTAACCTTTGCATCGTTATACATCTCTTCAAATTTGTTGTGAAGATCAAAAAAATTAGAACCTACCACATTCCAATGGAAGTTTCTCAGTTTTTGATAATAGATATGATAATCTGCAAGAAGAATATTAAGTTCCTGCGCTGTTTTGGAAGTTTTTTTCTTGTCTAAATCTAAATATGCCATAATTGTATTTTATTTAATTCCTAACAAAGATAAGAATATAAAAGTTCAGTTTTGAGAGGTTTAAAGGTAATTTAACAAGTCTGATATTAAATATTTGTCAAACTAAAATAGTGGATTGGTTTAGCAAAATCTAATTGATTTTCTAACCCTTGATTATTTAATAAAATTATTAGAGCAGAAAGGGGGTGTGTATTAAATAAAGGCTAAAAAATGAAATTTAAGACTGTATATGAGTGTTTCCCCATTTTAAATCTTGTATTTTTACATACATTAAAAAAAATTGAATGAAAGCGGTTTTGTTGGTAGTTAAAGAAGAAGAATCGGATTACGTATTGGCAACAACGCTCAGACAAAAAATACAAATTGCCTCACGAATTTCGGTTATTGTTTCTTATATGGAAAGGAATACCTTGAAAAAGGATTTACAGGTTTTTCAAAAAAAAGGCATTAATCATGTCCTTGCGATTCCTGTAAATTTTTCTTCCATGGAAACATATATGCCTACGAAATTAAAATTAAAGGAATTAGCAGCTTCTTTTCCGGATATTAAATTAGATTTTATCAATGATTTTTTTACGAATAAGCAATTTCTCAAGCGCTTTGTAAAAAATGCCATTTTAGATAAAGCAGAAGATGTGATGTTCCGAATTTCCACCACTCAGGAAATAAGTACACAAGCAGAAGGAATTACTTTCTTAATCGATCATTGGCAGATTGTTGATTTTAAAAGCGGTATTGCTCAATGAAGCAGAATCAGAGTGATTCCTTAGGAACGGCATCCATAGGAAAATTGTTATTTCAGCAGGCTGTTCCTGCTTCTATCGGGATATTGGTAATGTCCCTTAATGTAGTTGTTGACACTATTTTTGTAGGTAATTGGATTGGTTCCATTGCCATTGCAGCAATCAATGTCGTATTGCCCATTTCATTTTTTATTTCAGCCATTGGTATGGCAGTCGGAATCGGTGGTGCTTCGATGATTTCCCGGGCATTGGGAAAACTCGACAAAAATCGAGCTTCACGGATATTGGAAAATCAGATTTCGCTGGTATTGTCGATTACTATTTTGCTGGCCGGTTTCGGAATTTTGTTAGCTGATACTCTCATTCCACTTTTTGGCGGGAAAGGAGAAATTTTCGATTTTGCTAAATCATATTATAAAATTGTTCTTTACGGCGTCCCTTTGCTCGCATTGAGCATGGTCGGAAGCAACGTAATTCGTGCCGAAGGAAAACCGGCATTTGCTATGGTGGCGATGATTATTCCTTCCGTATTAAATCTGGTGTTGGATTATCTCTTTATTTTTATTTTGGATTTGGGAATGGCAGGAGCCGCATGGGCAACAGTTATTTCTTATGCAGGAGGATTGGGATATATTCTCTACTTTTTCCTTTCAGGGAAATCAGAATTAAAAGTCAACTTTCTTAATTTCAGATTTGATTTTCCCATTCTAAAAGAGATTTCCGCACTTGGTTTTGTCACGCTCTCACGTCAGGCGATAGTTAGCGTCACCTATTTATTGATGAATAATTTACTGTTTCAATACGGGGGAGAAAGCTCCGTTGCTGCTTATGGTATTATCGGGCGGATGCTGATGTTTGCGCTATTTCCGGTATTGGGAATTACACAAGGCTTTCTTCCAATTGCAGGATACAATTACGGTGCTCATCAGTTTTCGCGCGTACGGGAAAGTATCAATCGCGCTATTTTTTTTGCAGGACTCCTGGCGTTGGCAATTTTCTTGTTGATTATGTTTTTTTCCAAAGAAATAGTCATCATTTTTACCCGTGATATTGAAATTGTAAACCGAGCACCTATCTATATGCGCTGGGTTTTTGCAGCAACGCCGATTATCGCAATACAACTTATAGGCGCTGCTTATTTTCAAGCAATTGGAAAAGCTGTTCCCGCTTTGTTGCTCACACTGACCAGACAAGGATTTTTCTTTATTCCCTTAGTGCTTATATTACCTCAATTTTTGGGCGAAAAAGGAATTTGGATGGCATTTCCGATTGCTGATGTGTTGGCAACTATCGTTACCGGTTATTTTCTGAACAGAGAAGTCAAAAAAAATTTAATCCCGGCAGCATCGGAAATGCCATAATTTTAAAATGTAATTCATCGATTGAGAATGGTGCAATTATTGTTACCTTTCTGGTTTTAAACTGACATGTCTTTTTATAAAAAATCACTTCGAACCCGTATTTTTATTTCTATGATTGCGCTGGTTATCGGAACTTCAATTCTGATAGCAATTGTAACGGTTTCTCAATACAATAAAGATGCACAGCGTTTTCATCGCGACAGATTGTTGAGAAAAGAAGCGGCAATCAGAGCCAATATTGATTACGTTTTAAAAACAACTACTTATCCCGTTGAAACCGAGCAAATTCCATTGATTTTTAAAGATAAGATATATGAAATAAAAGACATTCACAGTCTTGAGTTATTTTTATATGATTTAAATGGAAATTTGCTAAAATCCTCCAGACCCTTATTTTTTAGAGATACCGTCGGTCAGAAAATGTCGGAATATGCACTAAAACAACTTCAAGTATCTTCTTCTAATAAGTACATTCGGGAATTTGTTGAAGATGGTCAAAGATATCAATCATCCTATACTTATATTACAGACAATTATTTTAAACCTTTGGCAATTTTAAACCTGCCTTATATTGAAGATAATGATTACATAACCAAAGAATTACGTGAATATTTATACCGATTAAGTGTTGCTTATTTCTTTATGCTTATCGCCGGAGTGATTTTGGCTTATTTACTCACTCGATATATTACAAAATCACTTAAAGAAGTGAGTGACAAGCTTGCTCTTACGCGTTTTCATACGCATAATGAGAAAATTATTATGGAAGATGTGCCACAAGAAATTGCATTATTGATTAATTCTTACAATGAAATGATTGATGAATTGGAGAAAAGTGCGGCACAATTGGCGGCAAGCGAACGTGAAACTGCCTGGCGCGAAATGGCAAAGCAGGTGGCTCATGAAATCAAAAATCCATTGACTCCAATGCGTCTTACTACGCAAAGTTTAAGACAGCGTTTTGATAAAAAAGATCCTGAAATAGATAAAAAAATTGAAGAATACACCAACACCATGTTGCATCAGATAGACACCCTCAGTTCTATTTCATCTGCTTTTTCTACTTATGCAAAAATGCCGGCGCAGCAAGATGAAACGCTTAATGTGGTGCGGATTACAAAACTGGCATTGGATATTTTTCATGAAAAGTATATTTATTTTCATGCTGAAGAGGAAGAGATTCGTGCTTGTTTTGACAGAACGCAATTGATTCGTGTTGTTACCAATCTCGTAAAAAACAGCATCCAATCCATAGAACAAAAAAAACCGGAATCGCCACGTATTGATGTCAGCGTTCGACGAGATAACAAATATGTTGTAATTGATGTTTCCGATAACGGGATAGGAGTGATTCCTCAAGAACAACATCGTATCTTTGAACCACAATTTACGACCAAAACAAGTGGAATGGGCTTGGGACTTGGAATCATAAAAAACATTATCGAAACTTACAATGGAACTATTGATTTTGAATCATCATCGGAGCAAACAACATTTACAGTCCGCTTTCCAGTAATCGATGAATGATTTTGTTAATTTTGCCGACTAACCGATAAATATAAACTCGACATGAAATACAATAACATAAACTACACTAAGGAAAATTTAATTGCAACCATTACCATCAATCGTCCATCTAAATTGAATGCATTAAACCGCGAAACCATTCAGGAACTTCACGATGCGTTGGAAGATGCTGATAAAGACTCAGGCATTCGCGTTATTGTTTTAACCGGAAGTGGAGAAAAAGCTTTTGTTGCCGGTGCTGATATTAGTGAATTTGCAGATTTCTCCGTCGACGAAGGTGAAAAATTAGCGGCAAAAGGTCAAGAATTATTGTTTGATTTTGTTGCCAATCTTTCCACGCCTGTAATTGCAGCCATCAACGGATTTGCATTGGGTGGCGGTTTGGAACTTGCTATGGCTGCACATTTTCGAATTGCTTCTGACAATGCAAAAATGGGATTGCCGGAAGTGTCTTTAGGAGTTATTCCGGGATATGGAGGAACACAGCGACTTCCGCAACTTATCGGAAAAGGGAGAGCGATGGAATTAATTATGACAGCCGGAATGATTGATGCTGAGCAAGCATTGGAATACGGGTTGGTAAACCACGTAACCGCTCAAGAAGACTTGCTGGACAGGGCTTATAAGATTGCTTCAAAAATTATAAAAAATTCTCCTGTGGCAATTGCAGCTGCAATTCGAGCAGTAAATGCAAATTACGATTCTTCCGTAAACGGCTTTGAAGTAGAAATCAAAGAATTTGGAAATGCATTCGGCACCGAAGATTTTTCCGAAGGAACACAAGCGTTTTTGCATAAAAGAAAAGCTGAATTTCCAGGGCGTTAATCTTTATAAGCACCCATAAATTCTTCGGCTTTTTCAACCATTTTTGTACTGCCACAGAAAAACGGCGTTCGCTGGTGTAATTCGGTTGGTTCAATATCTAAAATGCGTCTGTATCCATCGCTCGCTTTTCCGCCGGCTTGTTCAGTTAACAATGCCATCGGATTACATTCATAGAGCAGTCTTAATTTTCCCATCGGATTTTTTGAAGTGTTAGGATAAATGTAAATTCCGCCTTTAATCATATTTCGATGAAAATCTGAAACAAGCGAGCCAATATATCGTGAGGTATATGGTCTGTCTTCTTCTTCAGCTTGACAATATTTGAGGTATTGTTTTACACCTTGTGGAAATTGAAGGTAATTTCCTTCATTGATGGAATAGATATTTCCATTTTCAGGAAATTTCATATTCGGATGAGAAAGGTAAAATGTACCAATACTCGGATTCAGTGTAAATCCGTTTACGCCGTGTCCGGTCGTGTAAACAATCATTGTTGAGGTTCCGTAAATAATATATCCTGCAGCAACTTGCTTGGTCCCAACTTGAAGAAAATCATCTTTAGTAACAGGAGTTCCGATAGGCGAAACTCTGTGGTAAATTGAAAAAATAGTACCTACCGAAACGTTTACGTCAATGTTGGAAGAACCGTCCAAAGGATCGATAAGAACCACATATTTATTTTCGTTCTTTGAATGTTTGCCAATAATCTGAATAAAATCATCTTCTTCTTCACTTGCAATTCCGCAGACAATCTCACGATTTGTCAAAGTATTTATAAACGTTTGATTTGCAAATACATCTAATTTTTGCTGACTTTCCCCCTGAATATTGTTTCTTCCGGCTTGCCCCAAAATGTCGCCAAGTCCGGCTTTATTGACTTCGTAATTGACAATTTTTGCAGCTAATCGGATGGAATTAATTAAACGAGAAAGTTCTCCGGAAGAATATTTAAACTCATTTTGGTTTTCAATGATAAACTCTCCTAATGATTGGGTTATTTTTGACATAATTGGTTGCCTTAGTGAAATTGGTGCAAATATCGATATTTTTAGGAAATAGACCCGATATTTGCACTGATATTCATCTTGAGTTTTATTTTTCACCTGCAATAAAAAAGTATGTTACTAATCCGAAATGCAAAAGAATCTGATTATCTGAAAGTTTTGGAATTGATTCGAGAACTCGCTGTTTTTGAGAAGCAACCCGATGCTGTGGAAATCACTGTGGAGGATTTGATACGAGAAAGTTCAACCGAGCCACCTTTATTTTACTGTATTGTTGCCGAACTCAATAAATCTGTTGTGGGAATGGCGTTGTTCTATTTTCGATTTTCAACTTGGAAAGGACGTTCTTTGCATCTTGAAGATTTGATAGTTCGTCAATCGGAACGGAGAAAAGGAATCGGTGAAGCTTTGTATCGAAAAGTGATGGAATTTGCTAACAAACATAATGCAAAAAGAGTGGCTTGGGAAGTTTTGGATTGGAATGAAGGTGCAATTTCCTTTTACGAACGAACGGGAGCAAAGGTTTTTGACGATTGGCGTGTGGCGCAAATGTCAGAAAGTGGAATAGAAAATTATTTGAAATCGGATAAATTATAAATTGAGAATAAAAACCTTATGAAGGTATATAAATTTGGCGGAGCTTCTACGGCAACTCCGGCCGGGGTGCAAAATGTGGTTTCTGTACTCAAAGAGTCGAAAGAATCTGATTTGGTTGTTGTGATTTCGGCTATGGGTAAAATGACCAATGCATTGGAAGCAGTTGTTTTGGCTTGGTTTTCTAAAAACGGCATAAAAGAAGCTTTTGAAAAAGTCAGCGATTTTCATTATGAAATGGCAGAAGCGCTTTTTCATTCAAAAACACACATTGCTTATGAGGAAGTCGATGCTCTTTTGAATGAACTTTCAAGGTTTTTGAAAATCAATGTTTCCGAAAATCATGCTTTTGTATATGACCAAGTTGTTGCATATGGCGAATTGCTTTCATCAGCAATAGTTTCACGTTATTTTGAAGAAAATGGATTGTCAAATACTTGGTTGGATGTCCGAACTTGTATTAAAACCGATGATAATTTCAGAGATGCAAAAGTCAATTGGGGACTGACTGAAAAAAATATCCAACATAAAGTTTCATCAAAAGGAATTACTGTTACCCAAGGTTTTATCGGTTCGGATGCTGTCAATAATTTCACTACCACTTTAGGACGCGAAGGAAGTGATTACACCGCAGCTATTTTTGCATATTGTTTAAATGCCGAAAGCGTGACGATTTGGAAAGACGTTCCGGGATTTTTAAACGCCGATCCACGCTATTTTGACAAGACACAATTGTTGCACAAAATTTCATATAAAGAAGCTGTGGAACTCGCATTTTACGGAGCTTCTGTCGTTCATCCCAAAACTTTGCAACCCCTTCAACAAAAAGAAATTCCTTTGTACGTAAAATCCTTTTTAGATTTTAAAGCACCGGGCACTTGCGTAGGAGGGAATATTGCCATTACTCCAAAAATTTCTTGTTTTATTCTCAAACCGGGAGTTACGCTTATCTCTTTATCTTCTCATGATTTCGGCTTTATTATGGAAGATTATATTGCCGATGTTTTTAAATGGCTGCATCATTATAAAATGAAAGTCGAATTAATTCAAAATTCGGCAATTAGTTTTTCGGTTTGCGTAAGTGATAAATTCAACAATTTACCGAATTTATTGGAGAAATTGCGAAATAAATTTTATGTAAAATGGAATGAAGATGTAACCCTTTATACCATTCGCCATTTTAAAGAAAAAGACATCAAATCGCTGACAGATGGTAAACGGGTTTTGCTCAAACAAGTAACCCAAGAAACCGTGCAGCTGATTATTCAGGACAAACCCGAAATGTTGGAGTAACTTTTTTCTGATTTCATATTTTCATTTAACTTCTTAGAGAATATTTATATTATAAGTAAGTTTTTTTTAATTAATATGGTTCTTAATGACGTTCATTATTTAATAATGCTGTAGAAGGGCTGATGATATCCATAGCCGATTTGCCCGAAAGCACAGTCAAACCGGTTATGGAAGAATTTCAAGCTGAGATGGAAAAAGGTTAAAACAATAAACTGAATTCAGCTTGTTTTTTGATTCAATTAAACTTAAAGTTGTTTGTTAATATGAATAATCTGCTGTGCCAATTCAGTTCCTATACGATCTTGAGCTTCCACAGTGGAACCGCCAATATGAGGACTTAATGAAATTTTGTTGTTCATCAATATTTTTATCGAAGGTGAGGGTTCGTTTTCAAAAACATCCAATGCGGCAAACCGAACTTTCTCTGATTCTAATGCTTCTATCAATGCCTCTTCATCGATAATTCCACCACGAGCCGTGTTGATGATTCCTGCACCGTCTTTTATTTTGTCAAATTCTTCTTTGCCAAGAATTGGTTTTGTTTGAGCAGGCACGTGTAAACTGATATAATCACTTTCACTCAGCAATTTATCCATCGAAACATTAGAAAGTTTAAAAGTTAATTTTTGACCGTCAAAAAAATGGAGTTCAATGGGAGGGATTGCCTCGTTGCTTTTACGTGTAACGATTACTTTCATTCCCACACCAATTGCCAATTTTGCCATTTCCCGAGCAATTTTACCGGAACCGATAATTCCCAATGTTTTTCCTCTCAGTTCTTCGCCACGACTGTAAGTTTTCTTTAATTCCTTAAATCGGGAATCGCCTTCCAATGGCATATCCCGATTGGAATGATGTAAAAAACGAACCGCTCCGAAAAGATGTGCAAAAGCCAATTCGGCAACAGAAGCTGAAGATGCTGCCGGTGTATTAATTACGTGTATTCCTTTTAATCGGGCATATTCAACATCAATATTGTCCATCCCGACGCCGCCGCGACCTATAATTTTTAAAGAAGGACATTGGTCGATTATATCTTTTCTTACTTTCGTTGCACTCCGAACAAGAAGCACATCTATTTGATGTTCGTTGATATAATTAATCAGTTGTTCTTGTGTCACATGCACCAAGTGAACATTATGACCGGCTGCTTCCAAAGCATCAATCCCACTTTGGGAAATTCCATCGTTTGCGAGTATTTTCATTTCTAAATAATTGTTTTTAAGCTTCTTGCTCTATTTGTTTCATTACATCCACGAGGACTTTTACACTATTCAAAGGCATTGCATTGTAAATCGATGCGCGATATCCGCCAATACTTCTGTGACCTTTGATTCCACTGATTCCGGCAGAAACAGCTAACTCATCAAATTTGGCTTTTAGTTGCTCGTTTTTAATATTAAAAGTAATATTCATCAAAGAACGATCTTCTTTTTCAGGAACATAGGCTTCAAAAATTGAATTTCTGTCAATCTCATTATAGAGCAATTCAGCTTTTTCTACATTCTTTTTTTCAATTTCCGAAATGCCTCCTTGTTTTTTCAACCATTCTAAATTCAACATGGAAACGTAAACTGCAAAAACACCGGGCGTATTGAACATGCTTTCTTTTCGGATGTGAACGGAATAATCTAAAATTGAAGGAATGGTGCGAGAGACTTTTCCCAAAAGTTCTTCTTTGAGAATTACCAAAGTAGTTCCCGCAGGTCCCATATTTTTTTGAGCGCCGGCATAGATTAAATCAAATTTTGAAAAGTCCAATTGCCGTGAAAAAATATCGCTGCTCATGTCGCAAACCAAAGGAATCGGTGAATCGGGAAAATGACGCATCTGAGTTCCGTAAATGGTGTTGTTGCTGGTACAGTGAAAATAATCGGCATCCTCGGGTATGTTGTAATCTTTTGGAATAAAATTAAATCCGTTACTTTCAGAAGACGCCACGACATCTATTGCTCCAAAATTTTTCGCTTCTTTTATGGCGTTGGAACTCCAGGTTCCGGTGTTGGTATAAGCCGCTTTTTTATTTAATAAATTGTAGGCAACCATAAGAAACTGCATACTCGCACCGCCTTGTAAATACAATGCTTTATAACCTTTTCCGTGCAATTCTAAATGTTCTAAAGCCAAACTCCGAGCACGTTCCATAACAGCGACAAAATCTTTGCTGCGATGTGAGATTTCAAGTAGTGAAAGATTGAGGTCGTTAAAGTTTAAAACAGCTTGTGATGCTTTTTTAAAAACATCCTCCGGAAGAATCGCCGGACCGGCACTAAAATTATGTTTTTTCATAATTGATAATAATTATTTATTTTGGTTTTTAGTTGAATTGTGTGAAAATTAATAATTTTTCATTTTTTTTACAGTACAAAGATGAGAATAAAGTTCTTACTCATATACTCTGATTCACTAAATTATTGTTATGAAATTTCTAAAAGAAACTTTAGCGTGTCAACATTGTCCGCATATTCCCACAATTTAGGTTCTTGAGTTTCTCCGAAATCAACATCGTTCGGTTCGAGATAGGAAGAAACCACACATTGAATATCGGTTGAAATCGATTGTAGATGCTTTCGAAGTTTTGGAAGTGAATCATAATATTCATAGAACAATACAGCAATGGGAGAGGAGAGCTGTGAATCTTCCTTTAAAATCAAAAATTCGTTATCCAACAGGGGTAGATTATCCATCAAATAAACCGCTTTGTTGTAGTCATAATTGTTGATGTATTTATTGTTATGGATAATTTCTTTCCAATCGTAGCAAGCTTTGAAAAACAAATCGAAATCATAATTATTAGGAACATATAGCTTCGAAACGTTTCTGCAACCTAATCCGAAGAAAGTAAAAATATCTTTACAGAGTTTCTGTAGTTCTTCAAGCGTTTCATTGCCTGTTAAAATCGCCACAGAATTTCTGTTGTGTCTTATGATATTGGGATATTTCCCGAAGTAGTATTCAAAATAGCGTGCGGTATTGTTGCTTCCGGTAGCTATAACAGCATCAAAGTTTTTAAGATTGTCCTCAGAAAATCGAATGCTGTTTTTAAATTCAGGCTCGTGATTGATTAAAAAATCTGATAAAAAAGGAAGTAATAAATTATCATTTGACGACAATTTGACAAGTACATTGTTTCCGGAAATCAAAACGCTTAAAAAGTCGTGAAATCCAACCAGAGGAATGTTCCCGGCCAGAATGATAGCTACAGTTTTAGGAGGTTTGTCAGTAAATTGATACGCTGAAGTCCATTTGATTAAATTCTCTTTTGATAAAGTTTTTGACCAATTTCGGAGCGACAAAAGAATGTTTTCAGATGTAAACCATCCGTTGTGTTGTGAGGCATTTTCTAATAATTGCGTTGCCGGGGTTGATTTTCCTTCTTTTTTTTGATAATTCTCATAATCTGAAGCAATTTTATTCAGATAAATTCCCAGTGCTTCAAAAGCGTTAATGCGTGTGTATAAATCCATAGTTTATTTGGAGTTAGCCTTGTTTGACTGTACCTTTGCAGCAAAGTTAAAAAAAGTAAAAGCTATGGCAATTATTATAACAGACGAATGTATAAATTGTGGCGCATGTGAACCGGAATGTCCAAATAATGCAATATACGAAGGTGCTGATGATTGGCGTTATGCTGATGGTACAGCACTTGACGGAAAAATTGTGTTGCCACACGGCGAAGCTGCCGATGCAGATGAAGCTCAAGAACCGATAAGCGATGAAATATATTATATCGTTCCCGATAAATGTACAGAGTGTAAAGGATTTCATGAAGAACCTCAATGTGCGGCTGTATGTCCCGTAGATTGTTGTGTGCCTGATGAAGATTATGTTGAATCTGAAGAAGAATTATTGAGCAAAAAAGCATTTCTACACAATGAATAAACCCGAATAGTTCTTTTGAAAAGACTTGATTTTTCTTTCAAAAGAACTTTTTGGCATTACTTTATTTTTTATAACATTCATTTTTTTTAGGATAAAACCAATTTCTTCAATACTTTTGGCATTTTTTAGATGAATAGAAGAATTTCAAATAACGAATTTCAATAAAAACTCATCTAATTTTTTTGAATGATTAATTTAATATATTAGTCGTAAATATTTCTTATGAAATTCAACTACCAAACCATATTATTGGGAATTTTAATCCTTGTAGTTTCTGCTTCGTGTGTTCCCAGAAAAAAAATTGCTTACTTTCAGGAAATCGAGAATTTGTCAACTTATCAGA
Organism: uncultured Flavobacteriaceae bacterium; assembly: GCA_964636665.1. Taxonomy (GTDB): domain Bacteria; phylum Bacteroidota; class Bacteroidia; order Flavobacteriales; family Flavobacteriaceae; genus JAAYLC01. The sequence continues at coordinate 22,623 of CAZWVT010000004.1, read as the reverse complement.
TTAATTTCAATCCTGTCACCATAAAACCCAATGACATTCTGAGTATTACAGTTTCGGCTGCAAATATGGAATCGGTCCTTCCTTTTAACTTGTTGATGATTTCCAGACCGTTAGTATCCAGAGGAGAAATGTTGTCTCAAAACAATACGCAGGAAATCGGATATTTAGTTGACACCGAAGGAAAAATCAACTTTCCTGTTTTGGGTGAAATCTCGGTAAATGGATTAAACACCAAAAGTTTAAGAGATTTGCTTACCGATAAAATTTCTGACTATGTAAAAGATCCGGTGGTTAATGTCAGAATTATGAATTTTACCGTGAGTGTTTTGGGTGAAGTAGCCCGTCCGGGAACTTATACAGTTTCGGGTGAACGAATTTCGTTGCCTGAAGCACTTGGATTGGCAGGCGATATGACTATTTTCGGACAAAGAAATAATGTATTGGTAGTCAGAGAAAATGATGGAGCCAAACAATATAAATATTTGGATTTAACGGATGCAGATGTGTTGAATTCTGAATTTTATTATCTGCAACAACACGATATAATTTATGTAGAACCCAATACGGCGCAACGTCAAAGTTCTAGTTTTAACAGAAATTCATCAGTGTATGTTAGTATGGCATCCTTGTTAATTTCAGTACTTGTTATTATTTTCAGATAATTTATAATGGAAAATACAGAATATACACGACCTGAAGATTCAAATATTAATCTGAGAGACCAAATAGTTTTATACCTGCGTTACTGGCCGTGGTTTGTTATCTCGGTAATTGTATTTATTACAATAGCATTTCTCTATTTACGATATACTACACCAATTTATGAAACAAAAGCAGTCATTCTGATTAAGGACGAAAAAAACAGTGCGCTTTCCGAACTGGCAGCTTTTGAAGATTTAGGACTAACAGGCTCTTTAAGTCCATCAGGATTTGAAAATGAGATTCAAATTTTAAAATCAAAAAGTATCACAGAAAGTGTTGTTGAAAAATTAAAACTCAACATCCGTTACTTTTCAGAAGGGAAGGTTCGTGATACCGAGCTTTATGAAGACATCCCTTTTGAAGTTTTGATTCTTACGCCGGAAGATTCTTTACTGTTTCCCGCTCCTGCATTTTATATTAAAGTTTTAGACGAACAAACATTTCAATACCGATTAAGCGATACTGAAGAAGTCAGAGAGATCCCTTTTGGAGAACCTTTTTATGTTCCCATGGGCGAGGTGGTTGTTCAGAAAAGAGAAGTTGAAAATTGGTCTGAAGATAAAGAAAGCAATGAAATTCGAGTGAATATCAGCAGTATGCACACTACGGTGGCATATTATAGGCAAAACATTCAAGTTGACCGGTTAATGGAGATGAGCAGTGTAATTCAGCTTGCCTTAAACTTGCCTAATGCTAAAAAAGCAAGAGCCGTTCTCAATGAGTTAATCAATCAGTATAATCTGGATGCAACCGAAGATCGTAATGAAGTAGCACGAAATACTGCTAATTTTATTAATGGCAGATTGATTATTATTTCAGAAGAGTTAGACTCTGTCGAATTGGGAAAAGTCGAATTCAAACAATCCAACAAACTGACTGATTTACAAGTTGAAGGTGAAATATTCCTAAGAAGCGAAAGTGAATTTACCAAAAGAGCAATGGAAATTGAAGTCCAGCTTGAGTTGGTTCGGAATATGATTGAGTATGTACAGCAATTGGAAATGGGAGAATTGCTGCCTGCCAATATCGGAGTCGAATCGGAAAGAATAAGCTCTAATATTCAGGCATACAATCAGGTTGCAATGGAACGTTCTCGGATGCTGATTAGTTCTACGGAGCTTAACCCGATTGTAGTTACAATGACTCAGGAACTTGAAGGTCTTCGTAGAGCAGTACTTGAAGGATTGAACAATGCTCAAAATTCTTTGCTGATTCAACGAGAAGATATTAGGAAACAAGAAGCTGAAATTGATACTAAAATTACTTCGGCGCCATCAAAAGAAAAAATATTCCGAAGTATCAGCAGACAACAAGAAATTAAAGAAACACTTTATCTGTATTTGCTTCAGAAGCGGGAAGAAAATGCAATTTCGCTGGCAGTTACTACGCCCAAAGCAAAAGTTGTGGATTACGCATACAGTTCTTATTTGCCTGTTTCACCCAAAAAATCAATTATACTTTTAGCATCTTTCATTATAGGACTTTTGATTCCTTTTCTTGTCATTTATCTAAAAACTCTATTGGATAACAAGATTCGTGAAAAAACTGATATTTCTCAGATTGTTAAAAATGTTCCGATAATAGGTGAAATTCCAAAATTAGAGAAAAATGATTCTGAAATAATTCAAACAAACGACCGTTCATTGCTTGCTGAGGCTTTCAGAATGTTGCGTACGAATTTGCAATATATGTTTATCAATTCTAAAAATTCAACCGACGGAAAAGTGATTTTTGTAACTTCTACGATAAAGGGTGAAGGAAAAACATTTTGTTCGTTTAATCTTGCACTTACATTAGCAAATACAGGTGCTAAGGTCGTGTTGGTAGGAGCAGATATTCGAAATCCACAGATTCATCGATATTCCCACGACGAAAGAAATCACCATAAAGGAGTCGTAGAGTTTTTGGTACATGAAGACACCAATGTTTCTCAATACGTACAACAAAGTGAATTGAATAAAAATCTTTCACTAATTTATTCAGGAACGATTCCGCCAAATCCTGCAGAACTATGGATGCGTGACCGAAGTGCACAGCTATTTGAAGAATTACGAGAAGAATTTGATTATGTCATTGTGGATACTGCACCTACACTTCTTGTTACCGATACATTTTTAATAAATAAATATGCGGATGTAATGCTTTATGTATTGCGAGCCGGATATACAGAGAAAAGATTATTGGAGTTCCCTACATCCAATATTGAAAGTGGAAGATTGAAAAATGTGGCTTTTATTCTGAATAATGTAACAATCGATAAAATCGGATATGGTAACCGTTATGGGTACTACTATCAAGATAACAAAGTTTCTTTTTGGAAACGACTTAGAAAAAGTTTTTAAACAAAATTCATCGTGTTTTCTACAAGGGCTTCAAAAAAAGGGATTTGTTTTTTTGACAATGTAATATCTTTTAGTGCTCTTAAATGCCGCGGATTATGTGCATCTGTTCCCATAATGTCATAATGACCGTTACACAATAAATCGAGTGCTTTATGTTGCACTTGACTTCCATAATGTTGGGATAAGGACAGTAGATTGAGCTGTAAATAACAACCTTTCTTTTTGAAATCTAAAACCTCTGTTCGATCTTTCAGATAAACATAGCGTTCCGGATGTGCTAAAATAGGGGTGAATCCTTGTTGTTTTAATTCAAACAATTGAGAATCAGTATAAATCATTTTTTGAAGATAGGACATTTCTACCAATACTTTTTTACCCACCAAAGGCAACAAATCTTTCTTTAAAACCAAACTGTCAAACTGTTTGTCCATCATATATTCGGCAGCAGCTTTTACCGAAAAATCCGTAAAGCCGGATTCAGAAAGGAAGTTTTGAAATTCATCTAATTTGGCTAAAATAATCGCTGTATTATTTGAATAAAAATCCTCCATAATATGAGGCGTTGCAATGACACCTTTATATCCAAGAGATTTGTACTCTCCAATCATTTCGAGAGATACTTCCGGACTTTGGGCACCGTCATCGATTTCGGGTAATAAATGGCAATGAAAATCAATCAAACCGGGAAGATAATCGGCAATGTGGTATTTTTTATTAAAAAAAGAAAGCATTTCTACAACAAATTATTTTGGAAGAATTGTTAACGAAATACAAAAGTTATGAAAATCAATTAAAATATATAATAAAATTCGCGTCATAATTTTGCAATCGTAAATTTTGAGATTAATTTTGTTCACAAATTCAAAAGTAACCAAAAACTATATCATATAATGAAAAAACTATTATTGATTTCTGTGGCTGTCCTTGCATTGAGTTGCGGAGACAACAAGAAAAAAGAGGAAACACCAACTACGACAATTGGTACTCAAGTACAAGATGAACCTGCACGAACTGATGCTGCAAGTGATGCAGTGACCCTTACAATTGAAGGGAACGATCAAATGCAATTCAATAAAAGTGAATTGCGCGTAAGAGCCGGTCAGAAAGTGACTTTAATCTTAAAACACGTAGGCCAAATGGATGAAAAAGTAATGGGTCACAACTGGGTGCTTCTTGCTCAAGGAACCGATGTTACTGAATTTGGAATAGCAGCAGCTACCGCCGAAGACAATGACTACATTCCGGTTGATATGGAAGACCAAGTAATTGCATATACCGAAACTATCGGTGGAGGTGAAGAAACCAGAATTGAGTTTACAGCTCCTGCAGCCGGATCTTATGACTATATTTGCTCATTTCCCGGTCACGTAGCATTGATGAAAGGAAAACTTATCGTACAGTAATCGATAAAAACATTCTAAATATAAAAAAACCGTCTCGGATTTTCGAGACGGTTTTTTTATTCTGAATTTTTCTTGGAACGGAATAAAAATCCCAAAGGCAACCAAAGAAACAGAAATAAAAACTTACCGGTAACCAAGCCGTAAAGCGTAATCCCCGCAAGAATAACAACAAGTGCAATTTTTAATTCTTTTTTCATAATTATTCATCATCGCCGTGAATCAACTCAACAAAATCACTCAATTCAATATTTCCGAAATATTCTTTAATATCGAGGTCTTTTAATAGCTCGACGATTTTATCTCTCTCATAACGTACGCCTTGAAGAAGCGA
>CAZWVT010000004.1:12328-17745 GCA_964636665.1 uncultured Flavobacteriaceae bacterium | reverse complement strand
GATTGGATTTTGCTCATTTTTACTTGAAGTGCATTGGTGACTTCTCCCAAATCGGTATCCAACAAAAGTGTTCCGTGGCTGACCATTCGTTTTCCGGTTGAAAATTGAGCCGTTCCCGATATTTTCTTATTATCTACCTCAATGTCATTCCGTCCTTTGAGCTCGGCATCCATTCCAAGTGATTTTAATACTTTAATTACCGGCGCTGTAAATTTTTTAAAGTTGTTCAAACTTTTGTTGTCGTGATTGGTAATAAAACTAAAATTAAGATTTCCCAAATCGTGATAAACCGCTCCGCCACCGGAAATTCGACGGACTACATGAATTCCGTTTTCGGTAACATAGTCGTAATTGATTTCTTCCAGCGTATTTTGATTTCTGCCAATTATAATCGAGGGTTCGTTGATGTAAAATAACAGATAATCAGTATCAGGACTGAAATTTCGAAGGATGTATTCTTCCAACGCCAAGTTTAATTTGGGATTGGTATTGCCTTCATTTTCTATAAAAATCATTTGTTATATATTTAAAATTAATGTTCTGTTTGTCTGAAGTGAACGTAAAAATCTTCTTTCACTGAAAAATTTTGAATGGATTTATTAATTTTTAAAGTTTTCCATTCTTTCGTAGGTTTAAGCCACTTTTCTTTGTCATTAATAGTAACTATAATCGGCATTTCAAATTTTTCGACAATATTTGAGTATCGGTAAACAAGCTTTTTTCCTTCTATTTTATATTCTAAAGTTGGAATTTTGGTAGTGCGCAAATACTGATTCCAAAAAGGGGTTAAATCGACATTTAATTGTTCAGCAATATAATTTTCAAGCTGCTTGCTGTTGATGGTCTGATGATAAAATGTCTCGTTGAGTCCGCGTAAGATGCTTTTCCATTTTTTGTCGTCGTCAATCACTTGTCGTAGCGTGTGCAAAACGTTTGCTCCTTTGTAATAAATATCACTGCTTCCTCTTTGATTGAGGTTGGGTATGGCAATCATCGGACTGTCATTTTGAATTCTTTTTCGCAATCCGATTACATATTCCGAAGCAGCTTTTTTTCCGAAATGATAATCGAGATACAAACCTTCAGAATAACAAGTGAAACCTTCGTGAATCCACATATAAGCCACATCATTGTTGGTGATGTTATTGGCAAACCATTCATGTGCGCTTTCGTGAATGAGAATAAAATCAAATTTCAACCCGTGACCGCTTTCAGATAAATCTTTTCCTAAATAGCCATTTGTAAATTTATTGCCATAAGTGACCGCACTTTGATGTTCCATTCCCAGATAAGGAACTTCAATCAATTTGAAACCGTCTTCGTAAAAAGGATAAGGTCCAAACCAATTTTCAAAAGCTTCCATCATTAATAAGGCTTGCTTAAACTGTTTCTCAGCTTTTTCTTTATGATCTCGAAGCACGTAATAATCCATAGCCAAAGGTCCTTTTTCACCTTGATAAATTTCCCCAAAGTGAACATAATCACCGATGCTTATATTGACGCCGTAAGCATTAATCGGATTTACGACTTCCCAAATCCACGTTTTGGTGTTTTCGTGTTCTATCACTTCTTTTAATTTTCCATTGCTCACGTTCATAAGCTTTTTTGGAACCGTGACGGAAATCAGCATGCCATTGTCCGGTTCATCGTAAGGATGATCTTTTAAAGGCCACCAAACACTCGCACCGATTCCCTGATTGGCATTGGCTATCCAATGATTTTGATTGGAATCTTTGGTCCAGACAAATCCGCCGTCCCAAGGAGGCCTTCTTGCAATTTTAGGCATTCCGGAAAAGTAAATTACCAACTCGTTTTCTTTCCCGGTTTGTTGAGCTTGTTTTAAGTTTATAAAATGAGCATTGCCTTCGGAAGTAAAAGTCAGTTTTTCATTTTGTTGGATAATGCTGTCAATGCGCATCGGATTTTGTAAATCGATTTGCATAATTTCTTGAGGTTCAATAACCTCATAAGTGATTTTATTGCTTCCGGCAATTTGCTTGCTTTCGGGAAAAACTTCTATCGCCAAATCATAATGCAGCACATTCCACCAAGCTCTTTCCGGGGTAATGCTTCCTCTTAGCGTATCGGCACGCGTAAACTCTTGAGCATTAACTAAAAAAGGGAGAAGCAGTGCGAAAAAAATAAGATTTCTCATGATGTTTTATAGTCAACGTAAAATTATCTTTTTTATAACCTCGCCTTTGAGTTCTTCATTCAATAAAGTTTTCATTTTTTCTACGCCGTAGCTTAATTCTTGCCGCATTACGGACGATGAAACAGAGATGTACAAAGTTTTTTTATTAAAGTCGATATTGGTAATGTAGCCTCCCAATGACGAACCAATAACCTTGTCCCACGCTTTCTTAACGCGAACTTTTTCCAAACCGCTTTCGAGATTGTTGTCTTTTACAAAGTCTTTTAAGACATCTTTCAGAGAAAATAAATTGAAATCGGATTCTGATTTTTTATTCATGATTGGAAGGTATTATAGATTCGTTGTGGTATCTTTTATAAGTGTAAATTTTATTGTCTTCGTTTTTAACTTTTAGAATGCTGTCTTTAGCCTCGACAACAGCTTCTTTCCACGTGTCAAAATCCGTATTGTAAAACATAAATAAGGTGTCGTTTTCAATTTCCAAGGTGAAATTTTCTATGCTGCCGGTTGTGTTGTAGCTTCCATCCATTCTCGGACTTAGTTTTGTACGTGTCCCTTTGTTGCCTTCAACTTCAATATAATCGACAATTAAGTTTATGTCATAAGATTTATTTCCGTGAGGCGTCGATGCTTCTTTTATTTCCCAATATCCCGAAAGATGTTGTTTTTGATTCTCAGGATTGGGTTTGTCGGTACAAGAAAAAAGCAAGAATGCCGTAAAAAAGATTAATGAAGTAAGTTTCATATCAGGTGAGTTTATTGTTTATCTAAAGGAAACATTTTATAAGATTGATGAACTTTTTTTATAACTTCCTCGGTACGAGATTCGTGCGTATCGGTTATAAAGATTTGTCCAAAATTTTCATTATCTACCAAAGTTATTAAATGTTCCACACGTGTTTCATCCAATTTGTCAAAAATATCGTCTAAAAGTAAAATGGGATTGTTTTTCACTTGAAGTTTGATAAAATCAAATTGTGCGAGTTTTAAGGCGATTAAAAAGGATTTTTGTTGCCCTTGTGAACCGAATTTTTTAATCGGATGTTCATCAATCGTAAAAACCAAATCGTCTTTGTGAATTCCATAATTTGAATATTGCAACACCCTGTCTTTTTGGATGTTATTTTCCAACAAACTCAGCAAATCTTCTTCTTTTAATTGACTTTCATAGGTTAAATTTATTTCTTCATTTCCGCTACTGATGGATTCATAGCGTTCTTTGAAAATAGGCAGAAATTCTTCCAAAAATGCCATGCGTTTGCCGAAAATCGAAGTTCCGTACAAGTTCATTTGTTCGTTGTAAATCGATAGCGTATTGTTGTCAAACGTATGGTTTGCAGCAAAGTATTTCAACAGTGCATTGCGTTGTGACACAACTTTGTTGTATTTGATTAAAGTTAGCAGATAATCCGTATCTCGTTGAGAAATGACGCCGTCTATGAATTTGCGTCGGGTTTCGCTGCCTTCAATAATCAAATTGCGGTCGGCGGGAGAGATAATCACAAGCGGAATAAGTCCGATGTGGTCGCTTAGTTTTTCATAAGCTTTCCCGTTTCGTTTGATGATTTTCTTTTGATTTTTCTTGGCGCTGACTACAATTTTTTGAGGCGTTTCATCTTTTAAATAATTTCCTTCAATCATAAAAAAATCCGTATTGTGGCGGATATTTTGAAGCGTAATCGGATTAAAATAACTCTTTCCGAAAGAGAGGTGATAAATGGCGTCTAATATATTGGTCTTGCCGATTCCGTTTTTTCCGACAAAACAGTTAATTTTCGGATCAAAATTAAAAGTTGCCGTATCGAAGTTTTTGTAATTGACTAAAGTGAGTTTTTGTAAAATCATAAAAATGAGATTCTTGAAATCTTGAGTGATTTTCTAAAATAGAAAACCAATGTTTTGCAAATTATTAAAAAATAAGAAATTTATATCCTTTTAAATTCCATTAAATATTTTAATTTTGCGCCACATTAAACGAAAATTATGGCAACCTACAAAAAACGTGGAGGCAAACCAAGAACAAAAGAAGAGCAACAAGCTGAATTAGAAAAAAACAGTACTACCGCAGAGGTGTTTCGCTCTCTTGATGAAGGAGCGTCTCGAACCGAAAAATGGATTGAAAAAAATCAAAAAGTACTACTTGGAGCTTTTGGCGTAATCGCATTAGCGGTTGTTGGATATTTTGTGTTTCAGGAATTTATTCAAAATCCCAAAGAAGCAGAAGCAATGAGTGAAATGTCCCAAGCGCAAATGTATTGGGAAGAAGCAATGAATGCAACAGAGAAAGATTCGCTATATACATTGTCGCTTCAAGGAGGTGCCGGAAAATACGGATTCCTTGATATTATCGACAATTACAGCGGAACCGATGCTGCCAATTTATCTCGTTATTATGCCGGAATGGCTTATTTGAGCATGAATAGATATAAAGATGCAATCGAACAGTTAGATAAATTCAAATCAAAAGATGAAATGTTGGCGCCGATTGCCAAAGGTTCAATTGGTGATGCTTTTGCAAATTTAGGTCAAAATGAAGATGCTTTAAAATATTACGAAGACGCAGCAAGCATGCGAACCAATGAGTTCACAACACCGCGTTATTTGTTTAAAGCCGGATTGACAGCGTTGAATCTCAATAAAATAGACAAAGCAAAAAAACACTTTGATAAAATTGTAAAAGAATATCCAAATTCTGAAGAATTTGCCAAAGCTGAAGTTTATCTCGGACGTGCCGAAGCAATGTCAAAGTAAATGGCTACAGAAAATAAAAATTTATCCACCTACGATAAAACAACAATCCCAAATGCGGAACAATTTCGATTTGGGATTGTTGTTTCTGAATGGAATGAAAACATCACCGAAGGAATGTTTCAAGGCGCTATTGACACCTTGGTTGATTGCGGTGCTGATAGCGAACAAATTATCCGGTGGAACGTTCCCGGAAGTTATGAGTTGATTTACGGATGTAAATTAATGGCAAAAAACAATCCTTCTTTAAATGCGATTATAGCCATCGGAAGTGTGATTCAAGGAGAAACCCGACATTTTGATTTTGTTTGTGAAGCCGTCGCCCAAGGAATTAAAGATTTAAATGTTCAAGGAGACATTCCCGTTATTTTTTGTGTGCTTACCGATAACAACCTCCAACAAGCGATAGACAGAAGCGGCGGAAAATACGGAAACAAAGGGGTAGAAGCTGCAATCGCCGCAATAAAAATGGCTGCTTTAAAATTTTAATTGAAAGTTGAAAGTTGAAAATTTT
>CAZWVT010000004.1:0-12228 GCA_964636665.1 uncultured Flavobacteriaceae bacterium | reverse complement strand
AATTGAAAGTTGAAAGTTGAAAATTTTTTTATCGTGAAGCGGGAAGCGTGAGGCGTGAAGCGTTCAGCAAATTCATATACATTATACAACATTTTCGATTTCGATTTTTCTGGGCGTGAAGCGATTTTTAATGGAAGGTTGAAAGTTGAAAGTTTTTTGAGCTGGAAGTTGGAAGTGGGAAGTTGGAAGCGATTTTTTAATTGAGAATTGAATATTGAAAATTGATTTTTTTTCTCTGCACTCTGCACTCTGTTCTTTCTTCTCTGTTCTTTTTTCCTAATCCCTAATCCCTAATCAATTTCGATTTCGATTCGGATTTCAACCTAATATCTACCCGTTCCAGATTTTAAAGAATCATAGGAATTCGGTATCTTTGAGGATTGTATTATGAAGCTACTAAGAAAGAAAAAAAATAAAAAATTCAATTATCAACCGCGTCATTATGAATATGATGGGGAGGGAAGTCCTTTCGCTATGCGGCATAAATTTGATCATTTTCGAACAACAGTTGGTGAAGATAAGGGGCTGAAAAACAAGCTTTTAAAGATCAAACAAGATTTAAAAGTACAGACCGACAGAAATACAAGGTTGAGACTTTTGATAATCCTGACGATTTTGATTTTAATTTTTCTATATCTTATCGACTTCGATTTAAGTATTTTTCAGCTGAGAATTTATGGTTGATAAAATTCAATTATTACCGGATCACGTTGCCAATCAGATTGCTGCGGGCGAAGTTGTGCAACGTCCTGCTTCCGTAGTAAAAGAACTTATTGAAAATGCAATCGATGCCCAATCTTCCGCAATTACCTTAATTGTCAAAGACGCCGGAAAAACATTGATTCAAATCACCGATAACGGCATCGGAATGAGTACAACAGATGCGCGTTTGTGTTTTGAACGACACGCCACTTCCAAAATCAAAAAAGCAGAAGATTTATTCAATCTGCACACCAAAGGTTTTCGAGGAGAAGCTTTGGCGTCCATAGCGGCTATTGCACACGTGGAATTAAAAACCAAACAAGCCGAGGATGAGTTGGGAACGCATATCACCATCGAAGGTAGTAAAGTGCAATCCCAAGAACCGGCTGTATTACCTCAAGGAACAACCATTTTGGTTAAAAACCTTTTTTACAACATCCCGGCAAGACGCAATTTCTTAAAAAGCAATACCGTCGAAATGCGCCACATTATCGATGAATTCCATCGCGTGGCATTGGCACATCCGGATGTGGAATTTAATCTTATTCACAACGAAAACAGTCTGTTTAATCTGCCGGCGACTAACCTGCGTCAACGCATTATTCATATCTTCGGAAAAAGAACCGACGAAAAACTCGTTCCGGTATCCGAAGAAACGCCTATCGTTAAAATCAGCGGGTTTATCATCAAACCTGAATACGGTAAAAAAAGCAGAGGCGAACAGTTTTTCTTTGTCAATAATCGGTTTGTTAAAAACTCCTACTTGCATCATGCGGTAACTGCCGCTTTTGAAGGGCTTATCAAATCAGATGTGCATCCCGGATATTTTATTTTTTTGGAAGTGTTTCCGGAATCTATCGATATCAACATACATCCTACCAAAACCGAAGTGAAATTTGAAGATGAACATGCCATTTATGCCATGCTTCGGGCAAGTATCAAACACAGTTTGGGGCAGTTTAATATTGCACCGGTTTTGGATTTTCAGCACAAAAAAGAATTTGACACGCCTTACGATTACAGTAAAAAACAGGATGTAAATGCGCCAATAATTGAAGTGGACAGAAATTTCAATCCCTTTCAAAGTGAATTTAAAACTGTATCACAATCAAAATCCTTTAAATCAGGAAATTTCAAAACAGAAACCGCAAATTGGGAAGCCCTATATACCGATTCCGTTCCTGACGATAAACACCTTGACGATAGAGATGACGCTCCCGGATTGGGTTTCTATGAAAAAACTGAAGAAAATAAGGTCAATCGTTCTTTACAGTTTCAAAATAAATATATTTTAGCACCGTTAAAAAACGGATTGGTACTCATTCATCAACATTTTGCACATCAACGGATTTTGTATGAAGAATTACTAAAAAATATAACCGTAAAGGAAGCTTTGAGCCAACAATTGCTTTTTCCTTTAAACTTATATTTCTCAAAACCGGATGTTGAGGTTATTCAAAAGGTTCGTGAGCAATTGGAAAATATAGGGTTTATTTTTTTAGAAATTACCGGAGAAAAAGTAGTAATTTCAGGAATTCCGGTGATGCTTGTTGAAAGTCAAATTTCTAAGTTGCTGGAAGAATTAATAAGAGATATCAAAGAAGATGTCCCGGAAGAAAGTTTCGGATTAAATGATATGCTGGCCAAATCAATGGCAAAAAACCTGGCCGTTAAAACTGGTGTAAGTTTGAACATCACAGAACAAGAAGATATGATTAACAGGCTGTTTGCCTGTAAAGAGCCAACGGTAAGTCCATTTAATAAGCCTACATTCAGGATTGTAAGTTTGGACGAATTTGATAAAAAATTTATATAATAGCTGATTCGAATCGGCACACGAGTTTACTATGGGAAGAATACCGGAAACCATCAAGTTTTTAGTCGTTATAAACGTACTGTTTTTTATTGGAACCATGCTGATACAGGGCGTTGCATATCAATTGTTTTCCCTGTACTACTTTGAAAATCCCAACTTCCAATTGTGGCAACCGGTTACCCATATGTTTATGCACGGCGGGGTGTTCCATATCTTGTTTAATATGTATGCATTATGGGCATTTGGTTCGCCTTTGGAAATGCAATGGGGACGAAATCGCTTCTTGTTTTTCTATTTCTCCGCAGGATTGGGCGCCGCAATGGTTCATACATTTGTCAATTATTATCAGATTCACGTTGCCGTTGATGCGATGATAGCACTGGGAAATTCGTATGAAGCTGCAATGCAGACAGTGGCTACACTTAGATATGCAGGACCTCCATTAGATGAGGCTACAATGGAACTTGTAGTAAGCGGTAATGCTGCCTTTAATACGCCGGCAGTAGGAGCTTCGGGAGCGGTTTACGGAATATTGGTTGCTTTTGGAATGATGTTTCCAAATGTCGAACTGATGCTGATTTTCTTTCCGGTGCCGGTGAAGGCAAAGTATTTTATTCCGGGATTGATTTTATTGGATTTATTTGCCGGAATCAGTGGATCTTCTTTTGGAATTGCACACTGGGCGCATATCGGAGGCGCACTCTTTGGATTTATAATGGCGTATTATTGGAAAAAAAATAGCTTTGACAAACATCGATGGAATTAGCAAATGAATACACTTCGATATAAATATCAAACAGCAGACGTTTTAACCAAACTTATTGTAATCAATGTTGCAGTATTTTTGATTGTTTCTTTAGGTTCTTTCTTTATGGCAATGCCACAAGCGGTTTTTGTAAGGTGGTTTGTGTTGAGCAATGACCCGCTAACCATTCTGATGCGACCTTGGACGTTGATTACCTACGGTTTCTTGCATTTCGGATTCTTCCATCTTCTGTTTAATATGATTTGGTTGTGGTGGTTCGGACGGATTGTTCTCAATTTATTCAACGGCAGACGTTTCCTTACCATCTATTTATTAGGAGCTTTGGCAGGAGGTGCTTTATTTGCAATTTCTTACAATCTGTTTCCTGTTTTTGAAAGTCAACGGGCTTTTTTAATCGGGGCTTCCGGCGCGGTTACGGCCATTATGGTTTTTATAGCTGCTTATACACCCAATACAGAAGTCAGGATTTTCACTTTCTCCATTAAACTGTGGCACATCGCTGTTGCCTTATTTTTATTGGATTTGTTGCGAATTCCATCCTCCGGAAATGCCGGTGGATTGTTAGCACACGTAGGCGGAGGAATATTCGGTTATGTCTATGCCATACAACTGGTAAAAGGAAACGATATCGGGAAATGGTTTGAAAATCTGATGGAGGGCATTGTCGGATTGTTTCGCAAGAGAAATCAAACTCCATTTAGAAAAGTACATCGCAACAAACCAAATGCATCGGTAAAGAGAAAACCGGCAGCAGAATCAAAATCCGAGCATCAGAAGAAAATAGATTCTATTCTGGATAAAATCAGTCAAAGCGGCTATGAGAGTTTGTCTAAAGAAGAAAAAGATTATCTATTCAGAGCAGGAAAAGATTAAATCATGTTAAGATTCATTAACCGACTTATATACTGGCTCAACATTGTATTTGCTCTTATCTTATTTGCTTCTTTTTCATTTCCGTATTTAGCGCCTTCAAAAGTTGTTCTTATTCCAGTACTAAGTCTCGGCGTTCCGATAATTATCTTAATCAATGTATTTTTTATCGTCTATTGGTTGCTCCAATTGAGTGCGCGTTTTTTACTGTCGTTTATAGTGGTGGGGCTTTCAATTTGGTATTTTAGTATATTTCCAACGTTCTCTAATCCAAAAGCAAAAAGCCAATTTGAAAATTCAATCAAAATAATGTCCTATAATGTCAGACTTTTCAACGCTTATGAAAAAAAGGATTACGGAGATGTAAAAGCAATTATAAAAGACTACATTGCCACGGAAAACCCCGATATCGTATGTGTTCAGGAATATTATATGCCCAATGATGTCGATTTCTCAGAATATCCTCATCAATTTATTTATTTTAAAGACAAGAAAGACAAACTCGGATATGCGATTTTCTCTAAATATCCCCTGAGAAACACCGGTGCTTTTGATTTTTCCGATTCCAATAACAACACGATTTACACGGATGTCATCAAGGAAAATGATACCATTCGTCTGTATAATTTACACCTGCAATCTCACGGGGTTATTCCGGAAGTTGAATTCCTGCAAGAAACCACTACAGAACGGCTTCTAAAACAGTTAAATGGTAGATTCAGACAACAGGAAAAACAAATCAATAAAATAGTAGCCCATAAATCAGAGAGCGAACATCCCGTTTTAATCGTGGGGGATTTTAACAATACGCCTTTTTCTCACAGTTATAAAGAACTGACTGAAAATATGAAAGATTCATTTATCGAAGCCGGTTCCGGATTGGGAACGACTTTCTCTTTTCAAGGTTTTCCGATGCGCATTGATTTTATTTTAACCGCCCCAACCTTTGAAACTACTTCATTTAAAGTATTGAAAAATACATTTTCCGACCACCGTGCTATTGTCGCGGATTTATCTTGGTGATGATTGCTAATGGTATTTTGATAGAATAAAACCTATCAGTGTGAATATGTCACCCCAACGGGGTTTTGACTATTTTATAATCCAATGATTTTTAGAATCCTTACACCCTTTCAGGGTTTTAAATGTTGTCAATGCCATTTATGATTTTCTATAATCCTTACATCCGCCTTGGACATAATGAATTAATCTTTGTTTGATTCCTGAATACAAATCAACAATTCTACAAAACCCGTCGAGACCACCGTGCTATTGTCGCGGATTTATCTTGGTGATGATTGCTAATGGTATTTTGATAGAATAAAACCTATCAGTGTGAATATGTCACCCCAACGGGGTTTTGACTATTTTATAATCCAATGATTTTTAGAATCCTTACACCCTTTCAGGGTTTTAAATGTTGTCAATGCCATTTATGATTTTCTATAATCCTTACATCCGCCTTGGACATAATGAATTAATCTTTGTTTGATTCCTGAATACAAATCAACAATTCTACAAAACCCGTCGAGACCACCGTGCTATTGTCGCGGATTTATCTTGGTAAATACGATAAATCATGTGCTTCCAGATGTGACAAGGCATTCGGTCCTTCATTGAAAATTAAATCCAAAATCGATAGATTTGGTAGAAATCCGTGCGATTCCTCCAAAACCTGTGTGTAACGAACCGCTTCAAACAGCGTGGGTTGTTTTGCATTTACCAAGGCTCGTAAATCTTGCATTTGTTCCGGGTTTTCTTCATATTTTTCAGATGTTCCTGTTTCCACATCAAAACCGATGATTTCTGATAAAAACTCGAATATCCTCAGATTGTGTGCCATCAAATTGTCCACAGATTCCGTGAAAAGCGGAATGATATCATCTTCGTAATATTCAAAAAAAGGAGAGGTTCTATATGCTGTTTGAATGCTTTTTAAATGCTGTTTTTGCCAAGTTACTGCATTTTCAACCTGAATTTCATTAGTTTTCTGCCGTTTGCCGCTGACGTGCTTAACAGGAATATTCAACAACAATTTTCCGTTGCTATGCGCCACATACGCTCGATTCCGATAGGTTTGTTTTTGATAATTGTCGTGAACTTCCCATATAATTTTATCGGCATTTACGATATGGCACATCGTTTCAATCGATGGAAAATATGCCGGATGGAGTAGAATGGTTTTCATAATGATTTCAATTGGTGCAAATATAATTACCAAAGTGTAAAATTCGCTAAATTTGAGAAGGAACAGAAGTTTGATTTTATCACTCTCTGAACTTTTACCTACATTTGTACAAATATCAGTAGTATGCTCATAATTGGTATCTCAGGAGGAACCGGAAGCGGAAAAACATCGGTGGTAAGTCAGATTGTTGCTGAACTTCCTCCGGATGAAGTCTGTGTGATTACGCAAGATTCTTATTATCACGACACCAGTCATTTAACCTATGAAGAACGCACGAAAATCAACTTTGATCATCCGCAAGCTATTGATTTTGAGCTTCTTGTAGAACATTTAAAAGCATTGCGCCGTGGTGAATCTTTTGAGCAACCCGTGTATTCGTTTGTCGAACACAACCGCACCAAGGAAACGGTTACGACCTATCCGCGAAAAGTTGTAATCGTCGAAGGGATTTTGATATTGTCCCATCCAGAAATACGCGAAATGTTCGACATCAAAGTATTTGTTCATGCCGACAGCGATGCCCGCTTAATACGTCGCCTTAAAAGAGATATCGCAACGAGAGGAAGGGATTTGGATGAAGTTATCAATCGGTATGAAACGACTTTAAAACCAATGCACCAGCAGTTTATCGAACCGACCAAAGAATTTGCCGACATCATCATTCCTACCAATAAATTCAATACCGTTGCAGTCGATATGTTGCGAAGTATTATCTATCAGAAACTAAACTTTTCAAAAACATGAAGTGGAAAGAAGCATATAAAAACAACCGATGGCTACGGATAATAACCAATAAATATTTTATTATCCTCCTGCTTTTTGCGGTATGGATGTTGTTTTTTGATTCCAATTCTTTTTTAATTCACAACGAATTGAATCAAGAGGTTAATGCTTTGGAATCCAATAAAGAGTTTTACGAAACGGAGATTCATAAAGATCAAAAGTTTATGGAAAAACTAGATGACAAGGAAGAGATGGAGCGCTTTGCAAGAGAAGAATACTATATGAAAAAAGAAAACGAAGATATTTATATTGTTGAACACGCAGATAGTGTGGAGGTAAAAGACAAAAAATGAAAGAATTTTTATTTGACGAGTTTGAAAGTGTTTCCGCCAAACAATGGAAACAGACAATTCAATATGATTTGAAAGGAGCGGATTACAATGAAAGTCTGATATGGAAAAGCCCTGAAAGCATTCACGTAAAACCGTTTTATCATCGCCGGGATTTTGAAAGTCACATCAAGCCGATTCCGGGGCATCCCAAAACTTGGAAGATTGCACAAACGGTGTTTGTCGATGATGAACATATTGCCAATAAAATAGCTAAAAATGCTTTAAGCCAAGGCGCAACATCAATCATCTTTAAAGTTGAAAAAGATTTCGACACGACATTGTTGTTAAAAGAAATTCCTTTTGATAAAACCTATCTGATTTTTGATTTTCAATACTACTCAGAAGTATTTATCAGTCAATTGACAGAGGCGTTAAAAAACAACAATGCCAATTATCTATTTTTAATTGATTCCATTGGACAGTTAGTCAGAACAGGAAATTGGTTCAGCAGTCAAAAAGAAGATTTTAAAAACTTAGCAAACATAGTTGAAACGCAAACAGATGCCATTGCGATTAAACTCGGAACCCTTCAGAATGCGGGCGCGCGGATTGTCCAACAATTGGCTTACGGAATGGCGCATGCCAATGAATACCTAAATCTGTTGGCGTCTAAAAACCCAAACCTCACACTTACTTTTCAAGTTTCTATGGGGGCTAATTATTTCTTTGAAATTGCCAAAATCAGAGCTTTACGGAAACTATATGCAGTGTTGGCAGCGGAATATAAACTGCCTACAACTTGCAAGATTTTGGCAACACCGACTTTGAGAAACAAGACGATTTACGATTACAACGTAAACATGCTCCGAACTACCACCGAAAGCATGAGTGCCATTTTAGGCGGTGCGGATGTCGTCAGCAATCTGGCTTATGACACCGTATTTCGAAAAAGCAACGAATTTGGAGAACGCATCAGCCGCAATCAATTGTTGATTTTAAAAGAAGAAAGCTACTTCGATTTGGTCAGCAATCCTGTGGATGGCACTTATTATATCGAACGCCTTACCGACGAACTTGCAGAAAAAGCCCTCAATATATTCAAAGAAATAGAAAAAGGAGGCGGTTATATCGCGCAACTTCATGAGGGAATTATTCAGAAAAAAATAAAAGAAAGTGCAAGTAAGGAACAAGAACAGTTTAATGCCGGGGAGTTGAAATTAGTCGGCACGAATTATCAAATCAACACGCAGGATAGAATTAAAGACGCTTTGGAACTTTTTCCTTTTGCCAAAAGGAATCCGGTAAAAACTTTGATAGAACCCGTCATTCCCAAACGATTGTCGGAAGAAAAAGAACAAGAACGACTCAATGAAGAAAAATAATCGGTTTACTTGCGAAGATTTTTAAAATATGGAAAGAAAAGACCTACAACACATAACACTCAATAAAGATACAACCACTTCTGAAACTCAAGCCACGGAAACGTTTGAAACCGCAGAAATGATTGAAATCAAAAATCAATACACCGCAAAAGATATTGAAAACCTAAAGCATTTGGATTATGCGGCCGGGATTCCACCCTTTCTCCGCGGACCTTACAGCACGATGTACGTTCGTCGTCCGTGGACCATCCGCCAATACGCCGGATTCTCAACCGCAGAAGACAGCAACGCATTTTACAGACGCAACCTTGAAGCAGGTCAAAAAGGACTTTCAGTAGCTTTTGATTTGGCAACACACCGAGGTTATGACAGCGACCACGACCGTGTTGTGGGCGATGTGGGAAAAGCCGGAGTCGCCATCGATACCGTAGAGGATATGAAGATTTTGTTTGACCGCATTCCGTTGGATAAAATGAGCGTTTCCATGACCATGAACGGTGCGGTACTTCCGGTTATGGCATTTTATATCGTAGCGGCAGAAGAACAAGGCGTGGCTTCCGAAGCATTGACGGGAACCATACAGAATGACATCCTCAAAGAATTTATGGTGCGCAACACCTACATTTATCCGCCTACGCCGTCGATGAAGATTATCAGCGACATCTTTGCTTTCACGTCCAAAAACATGCGGAAATTCAACAGCATTTCCATTTCCGGATATCATATGCAAGAAGCAGGAGCAACGGCAGACATCGAACTCGCATATACCTTGGCAAACGGTTTGGAATATATCAGAACCGGAATTGATGCCGGAATGAACATCGATGATTTTGCACCGCGCTTGTCCTTTTTCTGGGGCATCGGGATGAATCATTTTATGGAAATTGCCAAAATGAGAGCCGCCCGAATGCTGTGGGCAAAGATTGTCAAGCAGTTCAATCCGAAGAATCAGAAATCCTTGGCATTGCGAACTCACTGCCAAACAAGCGGATGGAGTTTGACCGAACAAGATCCGTTTAACAACGTAGCGCGTACCACCATCGAAGCGGCTGCAGCTGCTTTTGGAGGCACACAATCCCTGCACACCAATGCCTTGGATGAAGCCATTGCGTTGCCAACCGATTTCTCGGCGAGAATTGCACGAAATACGCAGATTTACCTACAGACGGAAACCGACATTACCAAAACCGTAGATCCGTGGGCTGGAAGTTATTACGTAGAAAACTTAACCCATGAAATCGCCGAAAAAGCGTGGGAATTAATTAAGGAAGTAGAAGCATTGGGCGGGATGACCAAAGCCATTGAGGCCGGAATTCCGAAACTGCGTATCGAAGAAGCGGCAGCACGCAAACAAGCACGAATTGACAGCGGACACGATACCATCGTCGGCGTCAACAAATACCGCCTTGAGAAAGAAGAACCGCTTCAAATCTTGGATGTTGACAATCAAAAGGTACGCAATTCGCAAATTTCGCGTTTGCAAAACATCAAAGCTTCACGAAACAACGACAACGTAAAACAATCGTTGGAAGCCTTGGCAATTTGCGCCAAAACGGGCAAAGGAAATCTGTTGGAATTGGCAGTAGAAGCCGCACGGCACCGAGCCACCCTTGGTGAAATATCCGATGCCCTCGAAAAAGAATTTGGACGTTACAAAGCAGAAATACGTTCGTTTACAGGAGTTTACAGTAAAGAAATGGATAAAGACAAATCATTTGAAAAGGCGCGCCATTTGACCGATCAATTTGCCGAAATCGAAGGACGTCGTCCGCGGATTATGATAGCCAAAATGGGGCAGGACGGTCATGACCGGGGCGCCAAAGTAGTATCAACAGGATATGCCGACATCGGTTTTGATGTGGACATCGGTCCTTTATTTCAAACCCCTGCCGAAGCTGCCAAACAAGCCGTAGAAAACGACGTACACATTTTGGGCGTTTCTTCCTTGGCGGCAGGTCACAAAACCTTGGTGCCACAAGTAGTAGAAGCTCTAAAAAACTATGGACGCGACGACATCATGGTCATCGTAGGAGGGGTGATTCCCACTCAGGATTATCAGTTTTTATTTGACGCAGGCGTAGTCGCAATCTACGGTCCCGGAACCAAAATCAGCGACGCCGCCGTCCAAATGCTGGAACTTTTGATAGCAGCTGCTTCGGATGGAGAATAAGCTTTAATACACATCTTTAAACCTTAGTAAACCTCACAACTGTTTTTTGTTTGTGGGTTTTTCCTTTTTTGATTAAGAGGGTTTAACAAAATTTTAAAGATTGACGATTAATGGTTATACTTGCCTTATATTATGAGTTGTTTAATCAAAAACCAAATAGAATGAACAAAATCAAAACCCTAATTCTTTTACTATTTAGCTCAAAAAAATGAAAATCCGACCGATGTCAAACTTGAGGAAACTGAAGATTATAAAAATACCGAGCAACTGTTTATCGACGCTACTGAATGGATAGTAAACACGCCCCTTTCAGAAAATCCGGCGAAGCGAAAAGAAGTCAATGCGTTTGATGAAATGGATGATTGGAAGTCCGACAGTTACCATCGAATTGGTTTAAGGCATTGTTCCTTTAAATTGTAGTGAATGCTTATTGGTGTTTATAAGCGGTTGGACAAAATATAGTCTCGAGAATAATTATTCAAACAATACTGTAGATTGCGCTACAGCCGGAGCTGAATATACTATCGAGTTTTATAATAAAAACAAATCTGAAATAGGCAGCAATGCGGATATGGAAAAACTAATCAAACAGAAAAAGAAGGGAACATTAAAAGATTATATTGAATCAAAATTTTAAAATCAAAATAAGCAACTATGAACTGGTACATAAAAGTTTTAAAACAGTACGCTGACTTTAGCGGAAGAGCACGAAGAAAAGAATATTGGATGTTTGCGTTGTTCAATATGATTTTCACAATTGGAGCAATTTTTACAGACAATATTTTAGGGTTAGCAATGGAAGAAATTGGCTATGGTCCGATTTACGGGCTTTATACAGTAGTCATGATTATTCCCTCACTTGCTGTTGCCGTAAGGCGATTACACGATACCGGAAAAAGCGGTTGGATGATTTTGATTGCATTTATTCCATTGATAGGAGCAATTTGGCTTTTTGTTTTAATGGTAACTGAAGGCGATTCCGGAGCAAATGAATACGGCCCCAATCCAAAGGAAGCTCCAAACGACTCCCTAAATAATATGAACATTTATAATGGTCAATGATGAATCAATACCTCACATCACGCTTCACGATTCCCGCTAAAAAACTCATTTAACAACTTTAGTAAAAATAACATATTTTTTAACAGTTTAATGTCTTTTTATTTCTAATAAAATCTTGAGTTTTCGACTTCAAAAAAGAGAAAAAACCGGCTTTAAAATTCGCTTGTTTTTTGGTTCAATATATAGGTGTATTTTGAGCAAAAAAAAGTGCTATATA
>CAZWVT010000003.1:52516-82916 GCA_964636665.1 uncultured Flavobacteriaceae bacterium | reverse complement strand
AGAGGTTCGTTAAAGATTGCTGCTGTTAAAGCTCCGGGATTTGGCGACAGACGCAAAGCAATGTTAGAAGATATTGCCATCCTTACCGGAGGAACAGTAATTGCCGAAGAGCGTGGATTTACATTAGAAAATGCTACCGTTGATATGCTCGGTTCTGCTGAAACCATTACTTTGGATAAAGACAATACAACCATCGTAAACGGTGCCGGTGATAAAGAAGCCATCAAAGCTCGTGTAAATCAAATAAAAGCTCAAATCGAAACTACAACCAGCGATTACGACAAAGAAAAACTACAAGAGCGTTTGGCAAAATTAGCCGGCGGTGTTGCAGTTCTTTATGTTGGAGCAGCTTCTGAAGTTGAAATGAAAGAGAAAAAAGACCGGGTGGATGATGCGCTTCACGCTACTCGAGCTGCTGTGGAAGAAGGAATTGTTGCCGGTGGAGGTGTTGCCTTGGTTCGCGCAATGGAAGTATTAAAATCCATTACCACCGACACATTAGACGCTACCACAGGAGTAAATATCGTGGCACGTGCCATTGAAGCACCGCTTAGAACCATTGTTCAAAATGCAGGCGGCGAAGGTTCTGTAGTAATCAATAAAGTAAAAGAAGGCAAAAAGAATTTCGGATATGATGCTAAATCAGAGGAATATGTCGATATGCTTAAAGCCGGAATTATCGACCCTAAAAAAGTAACACGTGTTGCGCTTGAAAATGCAGCTTCTGTAGCCGGAATGATTCTCACTACCGAATGTGCATTGGTCGAAATTAAAGATGAAAACGCCGGTGGCGGGATGCCTGCCGGAATGGGCGGAGGAATGCCGGGAATGATGTAATTCCGTCTTTGAGATAAATATTAAAAAATCCTACAGTATCCTGCTGTGGGATTTTTTATTTTGACACGAAAAAATCATCATCAAAAATAGAAATAAATCTCACACATTCCCAATTTATAAAATATCCCGTTCAAGCATTGTATTTTTGCATCAAACAATGAAAAAAGAACTCATAAATAAAATCTTTAACATTCAGAATCAAAAAGATTTTGAACAAACAGCTTTGAAAGTATTTCGATACCAGTATGAAAATATTGCTGTATATCGTAAATTTTGTGATTTGATATGCGTAAAAATTGATGAAATAAAAACATCGAGAGACATTCCCTTTCTCCCGATTCAATTTTTTAAAAGTCAAAAAATCATTGCAAACGGCATTTCCCATCAAACCGTTTTTGCAAGCAGCGGAACGACGGGTCAAATAACAAGCAAACATTATGTCGCCGATTTGAATCTTTACGAACAGGCATTTTACAAAATATTCAATCGTTTTTACGGCTCTCCATCAGATTATGTTATTCTTGCTTTGCTCCCTTCTTATATGGAGCGGGAAGGTTCTTCTTTAATTTATATGGTTGAGAAACTTATCGAAAAAAGTGAGAATGAAATGAGCGGATTCTATCTGCACGATTTGGAATCCTTGACGATGCACTTAAATACTTTAGAACAAAAAAACACAAAAGTTATTCTCATAGGTGTGTCTTATGCTTTATTGGATTTGATTGAATTAAAAAAATTCAATTTAAAAAACACCATTGTCATGGAAACCGGCGGGATGAAAGGTCGTCGTCGGGAAATGGTCAAAGAGGAATTACACGAAATTCTAAAACGCGGTTTTGGAGTCAGAAATATCCACAGCGAATACGGCATGACCGAATTGCTATCTCAGGCATATTCCAATGGAGAAGGATTATTTAAATGTCCTCCATGGATGAAAATTTACACCCGAGATTCCGAAGATGCCAAAACCTTTATTGAAGGAAAAACGGGGGGAATAAACGTCATTGATTTAGCCAATTTATTTTCCTGTTCTTTTATCGCAACACAAGATTTGGGAGTAGTAAATAAAGACGGAACATTTGAAATCCGAGGGCGATTTGATGCAAGTGATATTCGCGGATGCAACCTGATGATTCTTTAGATAACTTTAACTTTTAACCCTGTAAGATAAAGGGGAATCGTACGTCTAACTTAACGTGAAAGAGTAATGATTTTTCATAATTTGGTTGGTTAGTTAGTGAAGTCCCCGCTCCTGCGGGGATTTCCTATTTTAACGCCATTTTTTTTGACTTTAAATCGCTCGGATAATAAAATAATTCTTCTTTCCTCGTTGTAATAATACAAACTGATTTTTAATCAAATCTTTTTCTGAAATGACATAAGAATCATCCACTTTTTCTTTGTTTACAGAAATCGAATTTTCCTTTAATGCACGTCGTGCCTC
Source organism: uncultured Flavobacteriaceae bacterium (assembly GCA_964636665.1). Lineage (GTDB taxonomy): Bacteria > Bacteroidota > Bacteroidia > Flavobacteriales > Flavobacteriaceae > JAAYLC01. The sequence goes on along the minus strand of CAZWVT010000003.1, from coordinate 80,635 downwards.
CCCATTTGATTTTAAAAAGTTTGTCTTTTCGCCCAAAGCACCTATAATATCAATTCCGGATTCAATTTCCGTCTTTGAAATTCCAGCTTGAGGAACTCCTTCAAAAACATCCAAGAAAGTTTGAACATCCATATTTTTTAAATCCTCAGAAGTCGATTTCCCAAAGAGAATTTCCGAAGCTTTGATGGCTTTATCGAGTTCTTCCGCTCCGTGAACAACAGTGGTAATTTCTTCTGCCAATTTCTTCTGCAACACCCGAAGATGTGGTGCTTCTTCATGTTCTAATATGAATTCTTCTATTGTTTCTTTTGAAAGGAAAGTAAAGATTTTAATATACTTTTTTGCATCTTCATCTGAAGTGTTTAGCCAATATTGATAAAATTTATAAGGCGAAGTTTGTTCGGCATCCAACCATACATTTCCGCCTTCTGTCTTTCCAAATTTTGTACCGTCACTTTTCGTTATCAAAGGACAAGTCAATGCATATCCTTTTCCTCCGGCAGCACGTCGAATCAATTCCGTTCCTGTGGTGATGTTTCCCCATTGATCGCTTCCGCCCATCTGGAAAGTGCAATCGTGTTCTTTATATAAATGCAGAAAATCGTACCCTTGAATCAATTGATAACTGAACTCCGTAAATGAAAGTCCCTCTGAATTTTCTCCGCTGATTCTGTTTTTTACAGAATCTTTTGCCATCATATAATTAACGGTAATGTGTTTGCCGATGCTGCGAATAAAATCCAAAAAGGAAAACGATTTCATCCAGTCATAATTATTGAGTAAAACTGCTGCATTTTCATCGGAATCTGAAAAATCCAAGAATCGAGAAAGCTGTTTTTTTATCGCTTTTTGATTTTTCAACAACGTTTCTTCATCCAACAAATTTCTTTCCGAGCTTTTCATCGAAGGATCTCCTATCATTCCGGTTGCACCACCAATTAACGCAATCGGTCGATGTCCGTGTTTTTGAAAATGTGCCAATAATAAAATTGGAACCAAATGTCCTATATGTAAAGATTCAGCCGTCGGGTCAAAACCGACGTAAGCCGTTCGCATCTTTTCGTTTAAATGAACATCTGTTTCCGGCATTACATCATTAATCATTCCTCGCCATTGCAACTCTTCAATAAAACTATTTTTCATATTCTTTAAATTTCGACAAAGATATATCTATAGGTCATAATAGCGCAAGAAGATGCTTTTGGATTGCTTCAAAATATATTATAAAAAGAGTAATTTCGCATTTATGATTTTAGTAACCGGCGGAACAGGTTTAGTAGGCAGTCATTTATTGTATTTTCTTCTAAAAGAAACGCAACAAATACGTGTTCTTCACCGTAAATCGAGTGAAATTGAATCTGTAAAAAACATTTTTAAGATTTACACATCTGCCGAGCAGGCTGAAAACTTATTCAATCAAATTGAATGGTTTGAAGCCGACATCACAGATTTACCCGAATTGGAAAAAGCTTTTATAGGGATTACTCACGTTTATCATTGTGCGGCTTATGTAAGTTTTAATCCTTCGGACTACACCAAATTAAAAAAGATTAATGTTGAAGGTACCGCAAACATTATGAACCTGTGTATTGATTTCGGAATTAAAAAATGCTGTTTTGTAAGTACAATCGCAACATTGAGCAAGAAACCCGAACAACTCCTGACGGATGAAAGCAGCAATTGGAATCAAAATGAAAAAAACAGCGATTATGCACTTACCAAATACGGAGCTGAAATGGAAGCGTGGCGAGCCACTCAAGAAGGTTTGGATGTAGTCATCGTAAATCCGGGAATCATCCTGGGAATTTCACCCAATCGGGAGGAAAGCAGTATCATCTCATCCTTAAAAAACAGTAAAAACATTCCATTTTATACGACCGGAGGAAACGGTTTTGTCGATGTGCGAGATGTGGTTCGGATTATGTTGGAATTGATGAAACTCTCGATAAAAAACGAACGTTTTATTCTTGTTGGAGAAAATACAGATTACAAAACATTTCTCACAAAATTTGCTACGGCTTTCAATAAAAAATTTCCAAAGAAGAAAATCAATCCTCTTGTACTGAATGCCTTAAACAGCTTTGAATGGTTGTTTCACAAATTATTCCGAAGCCGAAGAAAATTATCCAAAGATTTGATTCGCAGTTTGTTTGCAACCCGGGAATATGACAATTCTAAAATCGTGAATCTTTTGGATTATCAGTTTATTTCTTTGGAAGAAACGTTTCGATATTTAGCAACAAAGAATCCGGATAATCAAGATTAAGTTCTTGATAAACAATTAATTTTCAGCTGGAATAGTATCCGTTTCTTGAGCATTTATACGCTGATTGAAAAGACTGTCCACTTCTTTTTCCATCGCTGCCAAATTTGCCTCTACCCTTTGAAAAATATTAATATAAGAATCAACCGATCCTGCATAATAATGATTGCTCTGAGCAAATTGCGTACTGTCAATTTCGTATTTGGCATAAATTAATGAATCCATTCGCACGTTTTTATGTAACATCTTTCTTGACCCAATTCCGCGTGCTGCATTTGCCAGATACAAATCAGTCAAAACTTCAACCATCTTATCTTCACTGATTAAATTGGCAGGTTTCGGAGGTTTTTGTACATTCTGACAACTCGTAATTACAATTACAATTAAGAAAATTATTTTTTTCATGCGTCAAATTCTAAGCGTTCGGCTTTTCCTCGGTTTTGCAATTTTGAACCTTCATATACCACTACGCCATTAACTAAAGTGTGGGTAATTTTCGATTTGAAATTTGTTCCTTCCAAAGGCGACCATCCGCATTTGTAGAAAATATTTTCTTTTTTGACCGTCCACGGAAAATTCAAATCTACCAAAACCAAATCAGCTTTATAGCCTTCCCGTATAAATCCTCGTTCTTTAATTCTGAATAAAATGGCAGGATTATGAGCAAATTTCTCTACTATCTTTTCCAATGAAATTTTTCCGCGATGATACAATTCCAACATTGCTACAAGTGCATGCTGAACCATTGGCGCACCGGAAGGCGCATGAACATAATTGTTGTTTTTCTCTTCCAACGTATGAGGTGCGTGATCGGTTGCAATCACATCGATTCTGTCATCTAACAATGCCTGAAGGAGTCCCTCTTTATCCTTTTGGGTTTTGATTGCCGGATTCCATTTTATCTTCGTGCCTTTAGATTCATAATCAGCATCGGTAAACCAAAGATGATGAACACAAACCTCAGCAGTAATTTTCTTTTTATGGAGCGGTTTATTGTTTTTAAACAAGTGTGTTTCTGTTTCCGTAGAAACATGAAAAACATGCAAGCGCGCACCGGTTTTTTTGGCAAGTTCAACAGCTTTTGACGAAGAAATATAGCAAGCTTCCTCACTTCGGATTTTGGGATGCATCGAAATGGGAATGTCTTCGCCGTATATTTTTAAAGCTTCATCCATATTGTTCTGAATGGTTTTTTCATCTTCACAATGAACCGAAATCAGCAATTTTGTTTTAGAGAAAATTTCTTCCAAAGTTTTGGGATTGTCCACAAGCATATTTCCTGTTGATGAACCTAAAAACAGTTTCAATCCCGCCACATTTTGCGGATTTACTTTTAAAATTTCCTCAAGATTATCATTGGTTCCTCCAAACATAAAAGAGTAATTTGCCCAAGAGGTTTTTGCCGCCATATCAAATTTTTCTTCAAGTAACGGAATGGTCGTAGTTTGCGGAACCGTATTGGGCATTTCGATAAAAGAAGTTATTCCTCCTGCCACCGCAGCAGCAGATTCACTAGCAATATCGGCTTTATAGGTAAGTCCCGGTTCTCTGAAATGAACTTGATCGTCAATCATTCCCGGCATCAGATACAGACCGTCTGCATCAATAATTTTGGTGTCAATTGTCTTCACACTGATTGCAGGTGCAATTTCTACGATTCGCCCATCTATAATCATCACATCATTACGGGTTATAGTTCCTTCGTTTACTATATGAGCATTTTTTATAAGTACAGATTTCATTGAAAATCTAAAGTTTGATATTTAGTTATTTGGTATGTTATTAAAAAAAGTTTTTCTAAATTTTTTTGGACTAAGCATGCTTCTGATTTTCATCCGAAATACGCCAAAAACAGCTTCTGAAATAATTCTGGAACTCATCTTCGATACGCCTCTTTCCCGGTCGGTAAAAATAACTGGAATTTCGATGATTTTGAATCTCGCAAAATGGGCTTTAAATTTCATTTCAATTTGAAAAGCATAACCCACAAAGCGAATTCGGCTAAGATTGATGGACTGCAAAACCTCTTTTTTATAACAAATAAATCCCGCTGTGGTGTCGTGAATATTCATCCGCATAATGGCTTGAACATATTTTGAAGCTATCCACGACAACAACACCCTGCTCATCGGCCAATTTACAACATTCACTCCTTTTACATAACGAGAGCCGACAGCGACATCATATCCGTCATCTTTGCAAGCAGCATATAACCTTAGCAAGTCCTCAGGATTGTGGGAAAAATCGGCGTCCATTTCAAAAATATAGTCATAATCTCTTTCCAATGCCCATTTAAAACCGGCAATATAGGCGGTTCCCAATCCTGATTTCGATTTGCGTTTCAGTAAAAATAAACGATTTTGAAAATGAGCTTGTGATTCTTCTACAAGAACTGCCGTCCCATCAGGAGAATTGTCATCAACCACCAAAACATGAAAAACAACATCTAATGAAAAAATATGATTCAACAATCGCTGAATATTTTCTTTTTCATTATATGTAGGAATCACGACTAAAGCTCTCGACATCGTTTCTTGTTTTTACAAAGGTATTTTTTTATCAATGTGATGTTGAATAATTTTCATTTATAAGAAGAAATTCTAACATTTGATTTTGACTTACATTTGCACCAAATTTATACCGAATTGGAATTAACCGAAAGAATTTTTGAACAAAATAATTGGACAATTTTAATATTGGTCTTCTGTTTTGTGCTTCTTGCAATTCTGAGACAGTTGGAACCTAAAAAATTCTCGGATTTTTTTACCATTCCCATCAGTGTAAAGTATTTTAATGTTTACAATCCCGGCGGGCAACTCTCTTATTTTGAGGTTTTACTTTTTTCATTCCAACTCTTGAATCTCGGGGTTTTTATCCATCTGATACTTCAAAATTTTTTTGATTATCCAAACCATCCCAAGATTATTTTACAAGTGACGACTGTCATTACCATGTTTATTTTGGGTAAAATTTACATTGAAAAAATTCTGGCTAATATTTTCTCCATCGACGGTATTTTTCAAAAATACCTTTATAAAAAACTTTCTTACCGGAATTTGCTGTCAATTATTGTTTTTATCGGCAACCTCCTCTTCATTTTCACCATCCAACCAACGCAGGCAAACATTCAGATTTTTGTGGCTTTGCTACTTATTTTAAATTTCTTTATTCTCTTTAATCTGTTTAGACAAAATTGGAACCTCATCCGATTCAATTTCTTCTATTTTATTTTGTATCTTTGTGCGCTTGAAATTTCCCCTTATATAATTCTTTATTATCAGTTTATAAAATTGTAGAGGTTATTAAAAGAAAAATCAAGAGCATCTATGAAAGTAAGGACAATCCTCGTATCTCAACCGGAACCAAAAATTGAGAATTCACCGTATTTCGATTTGAGTGAAAAGCAAAAAGTCAAAATTGACTTCCGACCTTTTATTCACGTTGAGGGAGTAAGTGGAAAAGAAGTACGCGGGCAGAAAGTTGATTTATCACAATTTACCGCCATTATCTTGACCAGTCGAAATTCTGTGGATCATTTTTTCAGAATCGCCGAAGAACTTCGATTTAAAGTCCCGGATACGATGAAATATTTTTGTCTGAGTGAAGCCGTAGCTTTTTATCTTCAAAAATACGTCGTGTATCGAAAAAGAAAAATATATGTAGGTAAAAGAACCTTTCAAGAGCTTGTACCGCTTATCAAAAAGTACAAGAATGAAAAGTTTTTGCTGCCTTCCTCCGATAAATTAAAGCCTGAAATTCCACAAATTTTAAATGAACTGAAAGTAAACTGGAAAGAAGCTACTTTTTATCGTACCGTAATCAGTGATTTATCTGATTTGCGTGATGTTTATTACGACATTCTGGTTTTCTTTAGTCCAAGCGGCATTGAATCGCTGTTTGAGAATTTCCCGGATTTTAAACAAAAAGACACGCGGATTGCAGTCTTTGGCAATACTACGGTAAAAGCAGCCAAAGAAATGGGGCTCCGAGTTGATATTCAAGCACCTACACCGGAAACGCCATCTATGACCATGGCATTGGAAAAATACATTCAGGAAGTAAATACAAAAAAATAATTCCTGTTAACAATCAATAAACTTTAGCTGCATCATTAATTATGGTGTGGCTATTTTTGTATTGACAACCCTTGCACATCTATTTTCTTTTTATTTTTGAAACTTATTGCTTTTAGGCAACTAATTTAAAAACATACATTATGAGTCAGAAAAAACGCCTCTTCCTACTTGATGCTTATGCGCTAATTTTCAGAGGCTATTACGCACTGATAAGAAATCCAATCGTCAACAGCAAAGGGCAAGACACGTCGGCAATTATGGGCTTTTTAAATTCCCTTTTTGATGTGCTTCGCCGTGAAAAACCAAACTATTTGGCCGTATGCTTTGATAAAGACGGAAGTGCCGAGCGAACAGAATTGTTTGAAGATTACAAGGCAAACCGTCAAGCCACTCCGGAAGTCATTAAAGAATCTGTTCCAATAATTCAAGAAATCCTTAATGCAATGAAAATTCCGGTGATAGAATTGCCCGGATTTGAAGCTGATGACCTTATCGGCACACTTGCAAAACAAGCGGAAAAACAAGATTACACGGTGTATATGGTTACGCCCGACAAGGATTTTGCACAACTTGTATCGGAAAACATTTTTGTCTATCGCCCTGCCCGAATGGGAAATGGTATTGACATTTGGGGCGTACCTGAAATACAAGAACGATTTGGCGTAGAAAGACCTGAACAAGTAATCGACTTTCTCGGAATGATGGGAGATGCCAGCGATAACATTCCGGGACTTCCGGGAGTGGGTGAAAAAACCGCTAAAAAGTTTATTGCACAATATGGAAGCATGGAAAAACTTTTGGAAAGCACCCACGAATTAAAAGGGAAAATGAAACAGCGCGTGGAAGAAAATGCCGAATTGGGGATTCTTTCAAAACAACTGGCGACCATCAATACAAATTGTGACGTTACGTTTGATGAAAAAATATTTCAAGTTGAATTGCCCGACGGGGAACGCGTTCAGCAGCTATTTGAAGAATTGGAATTCCGAAGGCTTAAAACACAATTTTTAAATTTATACAAAATTGAAGCTCCCGAAGGCTCACAAACTGAAATTGTACAAACAGCTTCAGGCATCGAGGTTCAAGCAGGAAGCGGTCAATTTTCTTTATTTGAAAACGGAACAACATCCGACACCTTGGTCGAAAATTTCAGCTCACGAAAAACGGCAGCTGCCAATTCGCATTTTTACCAATTGGTAAAAGAAGGATTGGGCAAGCAATTGTTTTTTAAAGAACTTTTACAGCAATCCGCCGTTTGTATCGATATTCTCAGCGACAGCGACAATTGCCTTGAAGCTGAATTGGTGGGCATTGCTTTTTCATGGGCTGTCGGAAAAGGATTTTACCTGCCATTTTCAGGAGAAAACACTCAAGAAAACCTGAAACAATTAGCCCCGTTTTTCGAAAATGAATCGATGGAAATCGTTGGACAAAATTTAAAAAACGACATCAAGATATTGTCAAAATACGGCATCGACGTAAAATGCAGATTGTTTGACACAATGCTTGCACATTACCTCATCAATCCGGATATGCGGCATGATCTTTTTGTCCTCAGTGAAACGTACTTAAACTACACGCCTATTGGGAAACAGGAAATTACCGGAAAAGGAAGAAAACAACTCCCAATACGGGAAGTTTCTCTGGAATCTCAAATTGCTTTTTCGGTTGAAAATGCAGATGTTGTTTTTCAGTTGAGACATCTTTTTGAGAAAGAATTGGAAGACGCAAAAACAAAGGACTTGTTTCACTCTTTAGAAATTCCACTATTACGAGTTTTGGCGTCTATGGAACTGGAAGGAATAAACTTAGACACTAAATTTCTCAATTCTTTATCAGATGCGTTGGATAGCGATATTGCTACGTTGGAAAAAAATATTTATGAAGCGGCAGGCGAAGAATTTAACATTGCCTCTCCAAAACAACTGGGTGACATTCTTTTTGGAAAACTCAAACTTATCGACAAGCCTAAAAAGACAAAAACAGGACAATTTTCCACCGCAGAAGATGTGCTTATCGGACTTGCAAAAGACATTCCCATTATTCGTGATGTTCTCAAATACAGAGGACTGTCAAAATTAAAAAGCACCTATATCGATGCACTTCCGTTACAGGTAGAAAAAACCACCGGAAGAGTTCATACGGATTATGTGCAGACGGTGGCCGCAACGGGGAGATTGAGTTCCAACAATCCAAATCTTCAAAACATTCCCATCCGAACGGAAAGAGGGCGTCAGGTAAGAAAAGCATTTATTGCCAAAGATGAAGATTACGTCATCATGGCTGCGGATTATTCTCAAATAGAACTTCGCATCATTGCCTCTTTGAGCGATGAAACCACGATGATTGAAGCTTTCAAAAATCGGGAAGACATTCACGCATCTACTGCTTCAAAAGTATTTAATATTCCTATCGACCAAGTAACCCGAGAACAACGCAACAATGCTAAAACAGTAAATTTCGGAATTATTTACGGCGTATCGGCTTTTGGATTAAGCAATCAGACCAATTTAAGTCGTAGTGAAGCAAAAGAATTAATCGACACTTATTACGCCACTTATCCGCAACTCCGCAATTATGTGAGCAATCAAATTCAATTTGCCAGGGAAAACGGATATGTACAGACAGTTTTGGGAAGGCGGCGTTATTTAAAAGACATCAACGCCCGCAATCAAATTGTTCGTGGCGCTGCAGAACGCAATGCAGTGAATGCTCCGATTCAAGGAAGCGCAGCCGATATTATTAAAATTGCAATGATAAAAATACATCAGAAGTTAGAACAAGAAAAATTAGAATCTAAGATGTTGTTACAAGTGCATGACGAATTGGTTTTTGATGTTTACAAACCTGAATTGGAACACGTAAAAGCGATTGTAAAAGAAAACATGGAAAACGCTCATCAACTGACGGTTCCGCTTGTTGTTGATTTTGGTGTAGGAGCAAACTGGTTAGAGGCACATTAGTACAATACCAAAAACTTCACAAATTTGTCTTATCAAACAAATAATAAATCATCACCTCTTGTTTTTCAATAAAATAACCGTACATTTGCACCCTCCTAAAAAGGAGAACAATGAATTATTAACATTTTGACAAAAAACTAATGGATACATTAAGTTACAAAACAGTATCTGCCAACAAAAACACCGTTACAAAAGAATGGTTATTGGTAGATGCGGACGGTCAGGCATTGGGTCGTCTTGCCAGTGAAGTAGCAATTTTACTTCGTGGGAAACACAAGCCAAATTATACTCCTCATGTAGATTGTGGAGACAACGTAATTATCATCAATGCCGAGAAAATCAACCTTTCAGGTAAGAAGTGGGATGAAAAAACCTACGTTCGCTACACCGGTTATCCGGGCGGTCAACGAAGCCTTACTGCAAAGGAAATGCTTAAGAAAGACCCGAGAAGGGTAGTTGAAAAAGCTGTAAAGGGAATGCTTCCAAAAAATAAATTGGGTGCAGAACTATTTAGAAACTTGAAAGTTTATGCTGATGAGAATCACGCTCAAGAAGCACAACAACCAAGGACAATTAACCTTAACACTGATAGATAATGGAAACAATTCACACTATAGGACGAAGAAAAACAGCCGTAGCACGTATCTATCTAAAAGAAGGAAACGGCTCAATCACCATCAACAATCGTGAATTTGCAAACTACTTCCCAACAGGACCGCTTCAATATAAAGTAAAGCAACCTTTGGCTCTTACTAATAACGAAGATGCTTTCGACATTACCGTGAACGTCTTTGGAGGAGGAATCACCGGACAAGCAGAAGCTATCCGATTGGCAATTTCCAGAGCAATGTGCAAATTAAATGAGGAAAATCGTGGAATTTTAAAACCTGAAGGACTTTTGACAAGAGATCCAAGAATGGTTGAACGTAAAAAATACGGACAGAAAAAAGCCCGTAAGAAATTCCAATTCTCTAAACGTTAATCTATTGAAATATTTGTTGTGCTGTTTCAAACGGGAACAGCACAACAATTTATTAAGTTCATATTTATATTAATCAAGCTGTTATTCGCTTTTATCAAAAGAAGCGAAGTTAGTTTAGCATCTAAACCAAGTCCGCTAAAATGGAACGGTTGCTATCCTTGACAGAAAGTAAACTAAAACAAAAATGGCAAACAAAGTAGAAGTAAAAAAATTACTTGACGCAGGTGTACACTTCGGGCACCTTACCCGCAAATGGAATCCAAACATGGCTCCTTATATCTACATGGAGCGTAATGGAATCCACATTATCAACTTATACAAAACTGCTGCAAAGATTGAAGAAGCTTCAGAAGCACTTAAGAAAATTGCAGCAAGTGGACGAAAAGTTCTATTCGTCGCCACAAAAAAACAAGCGAAAGACATTGTCGCCGAGAAAGCAAAAGCAGTAAACATGCCTTACATCACTGAAAGATGGCCGGGCGGAATGTTGACCAACTTTGTCACTATCAGAAAAGCAGTGAAAAAAATGACTGCCATCGATCGTATGAAGCAAGACGGAACATTCAATACGCTTTCTAAAAAAGAAAGACTTGCTGTTGACCGTCTTCGTGCAAAATTGGAAAAAAACTTAGGATCTATAGCCGATATGAGCCGTCTTCCTGCTGCTTTATTCATCGTGGATATTACCCGCGAACACATTGCGGTAGCAGAAGCTTTAAAACTAAATATTCCGATTTTTGCAATGGTTGACACCAACAGCGACCCTCGAAATATCGATTATATCATCCCGAGCAATGACGATGCTTCAAAGTCTATTGAAAGCGTGATTGGGTATGTGACCGAAGCCATTAAAGAAGGACTTTCTGAAAGAAAAGGAGCCAAAGAAGAAGAGGAAAAAGCGGAAGAAGAAGAAGAGAAAAAAGCTGTTGCAGTAGCTGTTGACGAAGATGAGGATGAGGATGCGCCAAAATCTAAATCAGGAGGACGAAAAAGAATTAAATCTTAAGAAAAAGAAAATAATTAATGCAAGTTTAAAAAAAGAACTATGACTAAAATAACTGCTGCAGACGTAAATAAGTTAAGACAAATTACCGGTGCCGGAATGATGGATTGCAAAAATGCATTGGTCGAAGCAAACGGCGATATAGATGAAGCAATTTCTATCCTTAGAAAAAAAGGACAGCAAGTTGCAGAAAAGCGAGCCGATCGTGATTCCGGCGAAGGCGTAGCGACAGTAAAAATCAATGATGACCAAACTAAAGGAGTTGCTATTTCTTTAAACTGTGAAACAGATTTTGTTGCTAAAAACGAAACTTTTGTAGAAATGGCAAACAAATTTGCCGAAATAGCTATTAATCACAACACCAAAGAAGAGTTTCTTGCTGCTTCGTTTGAAGGAGATTTGACAGTTCAGGATAAATTAACCGAACAAACAGGTGTTATCGGCGAGAAAATCGAAATCGGTGGATTTGAAGTATTGGAAGCTCCTTTTGTAGGTTCGTATGTTCACGGAAATAAAATTGCTGCGCTTACCGGACTTTCCAAAAAAACTGACAATGCTGAAACGCTTGCAAAAGACATTTCAATGCAAGTAGCTTCGATGGGTGCGACTACCCTTTCATATCACGACTTTGATGCAGATTACATCAGTGCAGAAACAGAAGCGCGTATTGCCGCTATCGAAAAAGAGAACATCGAATTAGGCAGATTGGGAAAAACTTTGAAAAATGTACCTCAATATATTTCACGTGTACAATTAACCCCTGATGTTTTGGCTAAAGCGGAAGAAGCTGCAAGAGAAGAATTAAAAGCAGAAGGAAAACCGGAAAATATTTGGGATCGCATCCTTCCGGGTAAAATGGATCGTTTTATCAAAGACAATACTACTTTAGACCTTGAAAAAGCTTTGTTGGATCAAGCGTTTATTAAAGATGAGAAGAAAAATGTAGCCGAATACGTAAAGTCTTTTGGTGACGTTGAGGTTGTAGGCTTCAAGAGAGTTTCTTTGGCTTAAAATCCATATTGAAAATTAAAAAAAAGAGGCTGATAATTTCAGTCTCTTTTTTTTATTTAGGAATTCAAAATTATTTACTCTTTAACAAACCGCTTTACTGTAACATCTCCATTTTCCGATTGGATTTTTAGAAAATAAATTCCGGCGGAAAAACTTGAAATGTCCAACGTATTTTTTCCTGATGTTGCAAACTCGTTTTTAAGCATTTTTCCGGTGCTGTCGAAAATTTCGATCTTGAAATTTATATTTTCATAATCAGAACTTAATGTAATTTGCTCAGATGCAGGATTGGGATGAATCGTAAAATCCGAATTAATTAAATCTGGGGTGGAAAGCATTCGGTTTCCATAAATTGCTTGATTGCCATTTGCATTGGTAATTAACAAACTTAAATTTCCGTTGCCGTCATCGGTTATATTGTAGAAAAACGAATCACTTACATCAATATATCCTGCTTTAAAGAAATCATCAAAATATATGGTTTCAAAAACGGCATTTTGTGAATTGTTACAATCACTTAATGTAACCGACATCCCATCGGAAAAGAAAAAACTCGGATTAAAATTGCTAAAGTCTATTGTTCCACTTCCCATGTTACAGACTCCTGTCTCCAAAAGCATATTTGAATCATCAATGGATAATCCCACATAAGAAACTTCCGAATTTGAAGGAGGAAAATTATCCTGACCGTTAATAATCACATTTTCTAAATACCAAGTGGTATTGAAAATGCGTGCGTCTTGTGCAAAAGAACCTGCACCAAAACAAAATATGAGAATGTATAATATTGTTTTCATAGTTTTAGATTTTAATCATAAGTTAAATATAAAAGCATATATTCATCAAAGATAAAAAAACAATATTAATCCGATTTATTTGAAGAATGTGTTGAATTTTTACACGAAAAACTATATCTATCTCAACTAAATTGATATTCTAAAGTTTAACCAATAAAAAAACCGCAATTTAAAAAAACTGCGGTTTTTCTTGTACTGATGGCGGGACTTGAACCCGCACGCCCGCAATGGGCACAGGATTTTAAGTCCTGAGTGTCTACCAATTCCACCACATCAGCATAATAAGACAATAAAAAATGCCGATTGGAATTCGGCATACTTTTGAGCGAAAAACGGGATTCGAACCCGCGACCTCCACCTTGGCAAGGTGGCGCTCTACCAACTGAGCTATTTTCGCATTACTTTTTATAAGCAAAGAAACGAACATAAGCGAACTCTATCCGCCTCAGGCGGATGGCGCTCTACCAACTGAGCTATTTTCGCATTACTTTTTATAAGCAAAGAACAAACATAAGCGAACTCTTATCCGCCTCGGGCGGAGGGCGTGCGCTAACAACTAAATTGTTTTCGCATTCTTTTTAAGAACGTCACCAAGTTAGACATACTTAGAATAGCTCTGACTTAGCGGATGCAAATTTAATATATTTACTGAAACTGCAAAAGATTTTTGTTTCATAAAATGAAAAATAGCGTTTAAATTATCTTTTTACTTTCATTGTAGCATTTCGCTCCAGCAATCTTTTGATTTCATTGAGTTTCATCAGCGCTTCAACAGGAGTAAGCGTATCGATATCCAAATCTAGAATTTCATTTCGGATTTCTTCTAATAAAGGATCATCCAACTGGAAAAAACTCAATTGAAGCTCCTCTTTAGACGAAGTTTTTAGATTATCACTCATATTTTCTGACGAATGCGTCTGTTCTAATCGTATTAATAATTTATTAGCACGATGAAGGACGGCTTGCGGCATTCCTGCCATTTTTGCAACGTGAATTCCAAAACTGTGTTGACTTCCGCCCGGCACTAATTTTCTCATAAAAAGCACCGTGTCTTTTAATTCTTTGACCGAGACATTATAGTTTTTAATCCTCGGGAATAAATCGCTCATTTCATTGAGTTCGTGATAATGTGTTGCAAAAAGCGTTTTCGCCCTGCTGGGATGTTCGTGAATGTATTCCGTAATTGCCCATGCTATGGAAATTCCGTCATAAGTACTTGTTCCGCGACCTATTTCGTCCAAAAGAATTAAACTTCGATCTGAAAGATTGTTCAAAATACTGGCGGTTTCATTCATTTCGACCATAAATGTCGATTCTCCCATCGAAATATTATCACTCGCCCCTACTCGGGTAAAAATTTTATCCACACAACCAATTCTTACTGCAGATGCCGGAACAAAACTTCCAATTTGAGCAAGAAGAACAATCAGTGCTGTTTGTCTGAGAATCGCCGATTTTCCACTCATGTTTGGACCGGTAATCATTATGATTTGTTGGTTTTCACGATCTAAAAAAATATCGTTTGCAATGTAAGGAACATCCGGAGGAAGTTGCTTTTCAATGACAGGATGACGTCCTTCTTTAATGTCGATATCTGAACTTTCGTCTATAAGCGGTCGTGTATAAGACGCTTCTTTGGCTTGTACGGCAAATGAACACAGACAGTCCAATTGGGCAATTAAACCGGCATTTTGCTGTACGATTTCAATATACTGAAGCATCCACTCCACGAGTTTTCCGTAAATATCTTGTTCTAAAGCAAGGATTTTTTCTTCTGCACCTACAATTTTATTTTCGTATTCTTTCAGTTCTTCCGTAATGTAGCGTTCAGCACTGACAAGCGTTTGTTTGCGAATCCAATCAGAGGGAACTTTGTCTTTATGCGTATTTCTAACTTCTATATAGTATCCAAAAACGTTGTTTGAGCCAATTTTTAACGAGCTGATTCCCGTATTCTTACTTTCTCGCTCAAGCATTTCATCTAAATATTCTTTACTATTGGCAGAAATATTTCGGAGGTTGTCCAAATCTTCTGAAAATCCGGAGGCTATGGTATTCCCTTTTAGAATATTTACCGGTGCTTCTTCAAACAAGGTCGTTTTAATTCGTTCTCTGAGCAATTCGCAATCGTGAAGTTGTTCTCCTATTATCCGCATCGATTCATTGTCAGAATGTACTGCAATGGCTTTTACAGGAACAATAGCTTCTAAAGAATTTTTTAATTGAATGACTTCTCTCGGGTTTATTTTATGAGTTGCAACTTTTGAAATCAATCGCTCTAAATCTCCGATGTGTTTTATATAATTTCGAATTCTTTCTAACAATTGCGGCTGATTCAACAAATGATTCACAACTTCGTGACGACGAGTTATTTTTGTTGTGTTTTTTAGCGGAAGTGCCAACCAGCGTTTCAATAATCGTCCGCCCATTGGCGAGATGGTTTTGTCGATAACATCCAAAAGCGTTACTGCATTGGGTGAGGTAGAATGGTACAATTCCAAATTTCGAATCGTAAAACGATCCATCCAAACGTAATCGTCCTCTGCTATTCTGGAAAGTTTTGAAATATGCTGTAAATTGGAATGATGCGTTTCATTTAAATAATGGAGAATGGCGCCGGCTGCTATGATGCCTTCGGTTAAATGATCCACACCGAAACCTTTTAAATTTTGCGTTCCAAAATGTTTGGTCAGGGTTTCAAAAGTGTAATCAAACTGAAAAATCCAATCTTCTAAATAATAAGTGTGATATTCATTGCCGAAGGATTCTGAAAAATTTTTCTTTTTTTGTTTTGAAAATAATATTTCAGAAGGATTAAAATTTTGAAGTAATTTATCAATGTATTCTTCAGAACCTTGAGCTACCAAGAATTCTCCTGTGGATACATCCAAAAAAGAAATTCCGAGATTCTTATTTTTTCCATTCGTATTTGTATTAAAATAAATTGAGGCAAGAAAATTATTGGATTTTGACTGTAAAATATCATCATTAAAAGCCACGCCCGGCGTAACGAGCTCGGTAACACCTCTTTTTACGATGGTTTTAGTTGTTTTCGGATCTTCCAATTGATCACAAATAGCAACACGACATCCTGCTTTTACCAATTTTGGCAAATAAGTATTCAAAGAATGATGCGGAAATCCTGCAAGTTCTGTCTTGTCTGCGCCATTGTTTCGCGCCGTAAGTGTAATGTTTAAAATTTTAGAAGCCCGTATGGCATCCGAGCCAAAAGTTTCATAGAAATCTCCAACACGGAACAACAACAAGGCATCGGGATACTTTGCTTTGATGCTGTTGTATTGTTTCATCAATGGAGTCTCTTTTTTTGACATGTTTTTTATGGAATTTTTAAGCTGTTTTTACTTTTATATAAACGGATAAAGATACTAATTATGCCGCTTTTCTAAAAGTGGGTTTAAAGTAAAAATCCAATGTTGATGATTAATTCTATCTTTGCGAAAGGTATGGAAAACAGAAAATTAAAAAATAGCGAATTGATTCGATTGGATGCCGAAAGCTACCAAAAAGCAAATAAAACAAATCTGATTGTCGTTCTTGATAACATTCGAAGCCTCAATAATATAGGTTCTGTTTTCAGAACCTCGGATGCTTTTTTAATTAAAAAAATATACCTCTGTGGCATTACGGCAAAACCTCCGCATAAGGACATTCACAAAACTGCTTTGGGAGCGACTGAAAATGTGGAATGGGAATATGTGGAAGATGTGATGGAAGTCGTTCATAAATTACAGAAAGACAAAATATTTGTAGCAGCTGTCGAACAAGCAGAAAATGCTGTTTTTCTCGATGAATTTACATTAAATCCCGAGCATACCTATGCTGTTGTTTTTGGAAATGAAGTTAAAGGTGTACAGCAAAAGGTAGTTTCCGCAAGCGATGCAGTGATTGAAATCCCACAGTTTGGAGTTAAGCATTCTTTAAATATTGCAGTTTGCGCAGGTGTAGTGCTGTGGAGTCTTTTTGCACAAATGAAACAAACTACAAATGCGTGACAATAGATTCAACACGAATCAAACCAATACTTAATACACCAATTACGAGAATAAGTCGTAAAATAGTGTGGAGAATTACATAGTTTATTTTCTTTTCAGCAGTCCACAACAAGATTAAAAATACTATCAAAGCAAGCATGCTTCCGTAGAAATAATAGATCATTCGTCCGATATCTTGACTAAAATAAGTAACCAAAAGCAAACCTGGAATAAAGGTAAGCACCCCTAAAATGGCGAGCATTTTTTTGGAAGCTTGCTCTCCATATAGCACCGGAATGGTTTGATAGTCAAGCGTAAAATCGCCTTTTAAATTTTCCAAATCTTTTATCAATTCGCGCATCGAAATAATCATAAACAAGAAAATGGCGTGTACAAAAATGACCAAGTCAAAATTCCCGTAATAGATGAAAACCACAAAAAAGGGAATCACTGTAAGAACAGCTGCCGTTAAATTTCCGATAAATGGATGTTTTTTGAGTTTATGACTGTAAAACCACAGAAAAAAAATATAAATCGAAAAGAAAACAACCGCTTTAAACGAAACGTAACTCGCCAAAATGACAGACAATAAATTAAGCACAAAATAGGTTGTCAGTTTTGTACGTTGGCTGACAAGTCGATCTAAAACAGTTTTGCGCGGACGGTTGATGAGATCTTTTTCGCTGTCGTAAAAATTATTGATGATGTAACCGCTTGCAATGGCAGAAGCAGAAGCCAATACCAAAACGAGAAGATTAACATCCGTCAGTACTTCCTGAATTGACAAACTCGGAGCGAGGATGTAAATACTTGTCAGGTAAATTGCAATGATAAGGAACAAGATATTGTACCCTCGAACCACAGAAAACAGGGAAAAGAATTTTAGTAAAAATAATTTTCGTCTTCTGTTAAGCATGAAAGAAATCTTGAAGTGGAAATCAGAAAGTATAGACGACTTCCAGCTTATAATTCTTAAGGGCTTTCTGCGCTTTTTGCAGGTCTTCCGTAAAGCCAAGAATGTAGCCGCCTCCGCCTGAACCGCATAGTTTTAAATAATAGGCGTTGGAATCGATACCTTTTTTCCAGAGTTTGTGAAATTGTGCGGGAATCATCGGTTTGAAGTTTTCCAAAACAACTTTAGAAAGCTGTTTGATATTTCCGAAAAGCGATTTGACATTGCCTTGCAAAAAATCTTCAATACAGGCATCGGTATGTTTTGCAAACTGGTGTTTCAACATGTTTCGGAAACCTTCATTTTTCATGTTTTCCATAAAAATCTGAACCATTGGAGCGGTTTCACCAATGCTTCCGCTGTCTAATAAAAACACGGCTCCTTTTCCATTTTTTACCTGTGAAGGAATTCCGGCAGGTTCGATATGGTCCTTTGAATTGATTAAAATAGGCAAACTCAAATAGCTGTTAAGCGGGTCCAATCCTGAAGATTTTCCGTGGAAGAAAGATTCCATTTCAGCAAAAACATGCTTTAACGTCAATAATTTTTCACGTGTTAAGTTTTCGAGGATGGTAATTTTATTAAGCGCGTATTTGTCATAAACAGCTGCTACCAAAGCACCGCTGCTACCCACTCCGTAACCTTGTGGAATGCTGCTGTCAAAATAAAGTCCTTGTTTTATGTCATCAATTAGAGAATCAATATCGAAAGAAACCAATTCGGGATTTTCTTTTTGAAGATTATCCAAATACTCGGCAAATCTAGCCAAAGATTGATTGGATGCTTTAGTCGCGTCAGTTTGATTCTTGTCTATTTTAAGAGCTCCTTTGTAAACGTTGTAAGGAATCGACAATCCTTTGGAATCTTTGATAATTCCGTATTCGCCAAACAAAAGAATTTTTGAATAAAATAAGGGTCCGCGCATAATGTGTGAGTTTAAGCCACTTAAATTAAGGCAAATATAAGTGATTTAACATTTTAAAATTATAAATCATTCTAAAATTATCAAAAAGTACGTATTAGTACGCATGCTCAACGCAATTTTTCATTGGTATGATGACGGTCGTGGTCGCGTTTTGTTTTGTATTCCAATTTCTTTTTAAACGATTCTTCCAAATTAATTCCCGTCTGATTTGCCAAACAGAGAACCACAAAAACTACGTCGGCAAGTTCTTCACCCAAATCTTTCTTTTTGTCTTCTTCTTTTTCGCTTTGTTCGCCATAACGTCTTGCAATAATCCGAGCGACTTCGCCTACTTCTTCTGTGAGCTGCGCCATATTTGTCAATTCGTCAAAATAACGAACGCCATGTGCTTTAATCCATTCGTCAACAGCTTTTTGTGCGTTTTCAAGATTCATAACTTTTGAATAAAGAAATTTATAAGTTCTAATTAATAATCCAAAACTTCCAGAATTTTGGTTTTAACTTTTTCGGTAGAAGGAATCATCGTTTCTTCCAGCATAGCATTCAATGGAATTGCCGGCATATTTTCAGAACCGATAAGCATCACCGGAGCATCGAGTTCTCTGAAACATTCTTCCTGAATTTTTCCTTGAAGACCGCGGCTGAATCCATTTTCGGAAGGTTCTTCGGTAACGATTAAACACTTGCCACATTTTTTGACAGATTTGTATATCGTATCGTAATCAATCGGATGTAAACTTCGCAAATCAACGATTTCAATCCGGTCTTGCATTTCCAATTCTTCCGAAGCATTTAATGCCCAGTGAACACCCATTCCATAAGTGATGATTGACAAAGTTTCTTGGGAATCTTCTTTCCATATTTCCTGAACGAGATTTGCTTTTCCGAAAGGCAAAATATAATCCTCCGACGGCAGTATTGAAGTTGCCATTTTGGTGCCTTTTAATTTACTCCAATACAAACCTTTGTGTTCAAAGATAACAACAGGATTCGGATCGTAGAAAGCTGCTTTCATCAATCCTTTTAAATCAGCGCCGTTACTTGGATATGCAATTTTCAATCCGCGGATATTGGTCACCACACTTTCAACCGATGAAGAATGATAAGGACCTCCGCTTCCATAAGCACCGATTGGCACTCTCAAAACCATGGAAACCGGCCATTTTCCGTCGGAAAGGTAATTACTCCGGCTCACTTCGGTAAAAAGTTGGTTTAATCCCGGCCAAATATAATCGGCAAATTGAACTTCAACTACGGGTTTAAGCCCTACGGCACTCATTCCAACGGTGGATCCGACGATAAAAGCTTCTTGAATGGGCGTATTAAAAACGCGATTATCTCCGAACTTTTCAGCCAAGGTTGCAGCTTCTCTAAAAACACCACCCAGTCTTCTTCCAACATCTTGACCGTATAATAACGATTCCGGATGTTTGCGCATGATTTCTTCTAAAGCTGATAGTGCACAATCTACCATAACAACACGTTCTGCATCGGCGGGAGAACGTTCTCCTGTTTCAGATACAATTGGCGTTGGCGCAAAATCGTGGGTAAATAAATCCTCAGGTTCGGGATCGGGCGCTTTCATTGCTCGTGTCAAATCTTTTTCTACTTGCTTATATATTTCTTTTTCGGCCGCCTGGAGTTCTTCTTTTGTAAATCCTTCTTCCAACAATAAATTTTTAAGTTTTGGATACGGATCGCGCAAACGTGCTTCATCCAAATCATCTCTGTAAAATTCCATTCTAACTCCGGAAGTGTGATGATTTAGCAGCGGTACTTTTGCATGAATCAAAAACGGACGACGTTCGGTTCGGATTTTTTCAATTACATCTGAAATGGTTTGATAACTTTCAAGAAAATCAGTTCCGTCAATTGAGATGGCTTCGAGACCTTTAAAACCTTGTGCATATTCAAAAGCATTTTGAGCGCGTGTTTCTTCCCGATTTGCAGAAATATCCCAACCGTTGTCTTGAACTAAATAAAGTATGGGAAGCTTCTTTAAAACTGCCATCTGAAATGCTTCCGCAACTTCACCTTCCGTAACAGAGGCATCCCCTAAGCTGCATACAACAACAGGTTTTGATGTTTGATTGTCAGATAAATTTTCGGATTCTTTATACCAAAATCCCAAAGCAACTCCTGTAGCCGGAATGGCTTGCATTCCCGTAGCCGAACTTTGATGCGGTATTTTTGGTTTGTCGTCATCGCGTAAACTCGGATGAGAATAATAAGTCCGTCCACCTGAAAAAGGGTCGTCCTTTTTCGCCAATACTTGAAGCATCAGTTCATAAGGTGTCATTCCAATGGATAATAAAATGGAATCGTCGCGATAATAAGGAAATACGTAGTCGTGAGACAAAAGCTGCATTCCCAAGGCTATTTGAATAATTTCATGACCACGTGAAGTTGCATGAACATATTTAGAAACAATCTTAAAATTCTCCTCGTAAATTTCAGTCATTGATTTGGCTGTAACCAAATATCTGAAAGCTTTTTCAAGAATTTTTTTATCAATCGTATTTGTAGTTTTTATTTGCGTACGCGACATTGTGTTTTTATTTTAAGCTTAAAAACTGATTTTAAATAAGAGCAAATTAAATTCTTTCGACTTTTTTCATCCAATTGAATTTATCTGGCATGCTTCCCGAACGGATTGCATTCATTGTATCTGTAACCCAATCGGCAACGGGACTTTCCTTGGAAACTGTAATCTTTTTGTCTTTATAACCGATGGATTCAATTCGGGCGATAAAAACCGCTGTTCCGGTTCCGAATGCTTCTTCCAGACTTCCGTTTTCTGCACTTTCAATGATTTCATCAATCGTAATCGGTCTTTCTACAACTTCGTAACCTTTATCTTTCAATAAGGTAATGACGCTGTCTCGGGTAATTCCGGCAAGGATGGAACCGTCCAAATTAGGCGTGATGAATTGATTTTTTATTTTAAAGAAAATATTCATCGTTCCTACTTCCTGAATGTATTTGTGTTCTGCAGCATCCAACCAAAGAACTTGGTCGTATCCTTTTGCTTTTGCTTTTTCCGTTGGCAGTACTGCGGCGGCATAATTTCCTGCTGCTTTGGCTTCGCCGGTGCCTCCGTTGGCTGCACGGATGTAATCGGTTTCTGCATATAATTTAATGGGTTTGTTGTACAAAGGACCTGAGGGCGAACAAATAATCATAAATTTATAGGAATTTGCAGCACGCATTCCGATAAATCCTTCGTCGGCAAACATAAAAGGTCGAATGTACAATGCACTTCCTTCAGTCGGAGGAATCCAATCCGCATCCATCCCTATTAATTTGTTTAAAGCTTCCAAAAACAAATCCTCAGGAACGGTCGGCATTCCAAGTCTTGATGCGCTGAAGTTAAATCTTTTTGCATTTTGTTCAGGTCGAAAAAGCAACGGTTGATTGTCTTTGGACAAGGTAGCTTTCATCCCTTCAAAAATCGCTTGACCGTAATGTAATGCCATCGTTGCCGGATGAATTGAGATATTTTCCATCGGTTCAATTCGCATATCTCGCCATTCTCCGTCGTAATATTCACAAATAAATAAATGGTCTGTAAAAGTTCGTCCCAACGGAATATTGTTAAAATCTAAGGATGCTAATTTTGAATTTTGTGTGCGGTTTATTTTAATCTGAGTTCCCATAATTAATTTTTTATATTCTCTTTTCTACCGAAATCTTCCATATAATCTGCAATTTTTCTCAAAAACGAACCGGCGAGATAACCATCGACGATTCTGTGGTCAAAAGAAAGTGAAAGCACCATAATATGACGGATTTCAATAACATCTCCGTCTTCATATTCCATAACTTCTGCTCTTTTCTTTATAATTCCTGTGGCTAAAATTGCGGCTTCCGGTTGGTTGATAATCGGCGTACCCATCAAGCTTCCAAATGTTCCGACATTGCTAATTGTAAACGTGCTTCCTTTGGTGTCATCTGCTTTTAATTTATTTTCTCTTGCTTTTTGAGCCAATGAATTGATGGTTTTTGCCAATTCTGGAAGATTCAATTTATCGGCGTTTTTTACCACAGGAACAATTAAATTCCCTGAAGGCAAAGCCGTTGCCATTCCTATATTGATTGCTTCCTTGACAATAATATCCGACTCATCCAAGGTGGAATTAATCATCGGAAAATCTTGAATGGCTTTGGTCACACATTCAATAAATAACGGAGTGTAAGTAAGTTTATAACCGTATTTATCTAAAAAAATATTTTTATTTCGTTCTCTCCAAGTTGCCATATCGGTTAAATCTGCCTCTACATAAGCTGTAACATGAGGAGAATTGTGTTTGCTGTAAACCATATGGTCGGAAATCATTTGCCGCATCCTGTCCATTGGAATGCGTTTTCCGGTTCCTTTATCGAATTTGAGGTCAGGAATCTGAAATCCTGAAGGTGGTGCTACAGGCTGTGCAAATTTATATGGACGTCCCTCTTCAATGTATCGAAAAATATCACTTTTTCTCAGTCTTCCATCTTTTCCGGTTGCAGGAATTCTGGCGAGTTCTTCATAGCTCATGTGATTTTTACGTGCGATGGAATCTACCAGTGGAGAAATAAAAAGGTTTTTATTAACTGTAAATGTCGCTGTTTGTGAAGCCTGACTTTGAACGTTTTTTGCCGGAGATTTTTCTTTGACTGCGCGTTTTTTGTTTTCCGCTTTTGGTGTGCTTTGTTCTTTTTTCGGAATGCTGCTTTCCTCGGCAGCTTCTAGGGTGGCGATAACTGTTCCAATTTTCACCACATCGCCGTTTTCGAAATTTTTTGAAATCAAAATTCCCGAAAAAGGTGCCGGCACTTCATTGTCCACTTTATCGGTGGCAACTTCCAAAAGGACATCCCCTTCATTAAAAGATTGTCCCTCGTCAATATGCCATTCTATAATCGTTCCTTCGGTAATGCTTTCTCCCATTTTCGGGAGTTTAAATTCCTGGATTGTTTGGAATTCTTTTTTATCGCTCATCGTCGCTTATATTTTTAGCTGTTTTAAAAAGTTTATAGCTTCTATTAATTCCCTAACAGAGCTTTGAGCCTTTGCGAAAATACACAATTCTTTTTTCGTTTTGGAAATTAAAGATTTTTGAAATCAAAAAAATCGACAGTGAGATTATTACGAATTATGAATTAATTCATTGCAGTCTCCTTTTTGTCAAATAACCAACAAGCAAACTTAACGTGGGATTGATTTTTTTATTTTTTTCTAAATTCATTTAAAGTTCGATAAAAATCTTCCTGAATCGGACGGTTTTCAGGAATTGCTCTCAAAGGTTCAACTTCTTTCAAACGCTGATGACAATCTGCCGGAAGTTGCTGATAAAGTCGCGTTCCTGCTGTTTTCCATTCAATCATTTCATCGGCAATGTCCTTCACGATGCGTGCCGGATTGCCCACAATCAATTTTCGGGAAGGAAAGATTTCATCTGCTTTTACAAAAGTCAATGCGCCAACGATACATTCATCGCCGATTGTTGCTCCGTCCATAATCACACTGTTCATTCCGATAAGGCAGTTTTTTCCGAGATTGGCACCGTGAATAATGGCACCGTGGCCTACGTGGGCACTTTCTTTTAGCACAATGGATTTCCCCGGAAACATGTGAACGGTACAATTTTCTTGCACATTCACTCCATCTTCCAAAATAATCTCTCCCCAATCTCCGCGAATGGCAGCACCGGGACCGATATAGCAGTTTTTCCCGATGATTACATTTCCGGTGACAGCAGCCAAAGGATGGACAAAACTGGATTCATGAACCACCGGAATATGACCTTTAAATGAATAAATCATAACTGTTGAATTTGAAAGCGCAAGTTATCTGAAATTTGATAAACATGCGATAACGTTCCGAATAGTATTTGACTTTTTTTATTGGCAATAATCATATATTTGTCAAATACTGTAACTATTCTTGCACCGAAATAAAGAATTGTTCAGGAATATTATATAATTTCAATCTAATTCATTTTTTTAAAACGATTATTTACAGACGATACTCATTAAAATATAGAAATAACAGTGCTAAATAATAAAAAAATAATTGTTGTTCTTCCTGCCTACAACGCCTCGCAAACACTTCAAAAAACTTATAGTTAAATTCCTTTTGACATTGTCGATTCCGTGATTTTAGTGGATGATATGAGCACAGATAATACTGTAGAAGTAGCCCGAAAGATAGGAATTGAACACATCATCATACACGAAAAAAACACAGGATATGGTGGAAACCAAAAAACTTGTTACAACAAAGCTTTGGAATTGGGAGCAGATATCGTCATTATGCTTCATCCGGATTATCAATACGATCCTCGGTTAATACCATCTATGAGCCATCTTATTGCAAATGAAGTGTACCAAGTTGTCATCGGCTCCAGAATTTTAGGAAAAGGCGCTTTAAAGGGTGGTATGCCTATGTATAAATACATTGCAAACCGTATGTTGACTTTCACGCAAAATGTGCTTATGAATCAAAAGCTGGCAGAATATCACACAGGTTATCGCGCTTTTTCCAGAAAAGTATTGTTGGATATTGATTTCAACAAAAATTCGGATGACTTTGTTTTCGACAATCAAATGCTGGCTCAGATTTTCCACAAAGGATATGAAATTGCAGAAATAACCTGTCCTACAAAATATTTTACCGAAGCCTCATCCATTAATTTTTCAAGAAGTGTTACCTACGGTTTTGGCGTATTGAAAACATCGATAGTCTATTTTTTGGACAAAAATAAAATCCGGTCTTCAAAACTCTTTAGGTAATGCGGCGCAACAGGATTTTAGACAAAACGAATATCGCATTCTTCTTTTTTGTTCTTGTCAATTTTATTTTCTGTATTAAATATTCCAATAGGATTACAGATTGGTATCTCCCATTTTCAATCCTTATTGCCGGAATTTATTTTATAATTTGGAATTATAAATACCTTCTGATGCGAATTTCATTCCCTAAAGTATTTAATGCGATGCTCATCGGAATTTTTATATTAGGCAGTTATTTGGTTCTATCCAAAGTACCCATTGAAACTTTAAAAGTGGACAGATGGAGTGTTATCACTTCTTTTTGGGAAACTTATTTTTCCGGGGAATATGCCTATTTTGCCAAAGCCAATACCGGCAATCCGCCCGGACCTATGCCTTTTTATTTCATTTTGGCACTTCCATTTTATGCCTTGGGTGAATTGGGGCTTTTTTCATTATTGGGAATAGTGATGTTTTATTTGCTGCTGAAATATTCCAAAATCCAAAATCATATTATTACAAGTGCTTTATTATTACTTTGTCTTTCAATGTTTTATTTATGGGAAATTGTAGGTCGAAGTAATATTTTTACAAATAGCGTTTTCGTGTTGTTTTCAATTGTTTTTTTCCATAAACAAAAGGAACTAACTTTAAATCGAATAGTGATTACCGGAATTTTAACGGGACTGTTCTTGTCCACCCGAAATGTTTTTGCAATCCCGTATTTAATCGCTTTTTTATTTGCGTGGAAAACAAATCGGATTACTTTTTGGAAACTAATTTTAATGGGAACCATTGCCATTTTAACCTTTGCGACGACTTTCCTTCCCTTTGTAATTGGTCATTTTGAAGATTTCAAAACAATGAATCCTTTTTTGGTTCAATCCACATTTTTAATCCCCTTTAGCTATACTTTGGTTTTTATAGCAATGGCTGTATTTTTTGGATTTTTATGTGCTAAAGTGGAAGATGTCTATTTCTTCAGCGGACTTACTTTATTCATCTCCATAGCTGTTTATTTCATCTATCACATCATCAACACAGGTTTTGCGGCAGCCTATTATGGCAGCATAGTCGATATATCATATTTTATATTGTGTATTCCGTTTTTGCTTTATTATTCAATAATGAAAACATCATGTAAAATTTAAATTACTCAATGAAAAGTTTTTCCATTCTCTAACATATCTCTCAATAACGGACTGCATCGATACCTGTCTTCATGATATCTTGAAAAAAGTGAATCCATTTTATCCACACACCAATCAATTCCTTTTTCATCTGCCCAGGCTAATAATCCTTTGGGATAATTAACGCCCTGCTGCATCGCATTGTCAATATCTTCTGCGGAAGCGATATTCCAAAAAAGTGCATCTGCAGCTTCGTTGATGAGCATTGCCAATATTCTTTCAAAAATTGCATTGCCTCTATTTTCATCAATCACAGGTTCTTTATTTACTGCATCTTTTGCATAATCGTAATAGCCTCTTCCGGTTTTTCGTCCCAAATATCCAGCTTCAACATAGCGTTTTTGAGTAAAAGAAGGTTTGTATTTAGAATCAAAATAAAAGGCTTGAAATACGGTTTCAGTCACTGTATAATTTATATCATTTCCGATAAAATCCATCAATTCAAAAGGACCCATTTTAAAGTTTCCGAAGGTTTTCATCGCCCAATCTATAGTTGCAAAATCTGCAATTCCCTCTTCGTAAATTCGCAGTGCTTCTCCATAAAAAGGACGAGCGACACGGTTTACGATAAATCCGGGAGTATCTTTGGCAACTGCGGTAGTTTTTCCCCAGGATTTAATAATTTCAACAGATTTTTGCAGCACTTTTTCGGAAGTTTGTACAGCTGGAATCATTTCTACCAAACGCATTAATGGAGCAGGATTAAAAAAATGAATCCCGATACAACGCTCCGGTTTTTCCAATGCAGCTGCAATTGAAGCCACAGAAAGTGAAGAAGTATTGGAAGCCAAAATGCATGCTTCACTGACAAACTTTTCCACCGTTGAAAACACTTTTTGTTTGACATCCAAATCTTCAACTATAGCTTCAATGACCATATCGGAACTTTTAATTTTCCGAAGTGTATTTACATATTGAATATTACTTTGAATTCGGTTTTTTTCTTGTTCGTCGATGCGGCCTTTTTCAATAAGACGGTTTAATATTTTTTCCAATGCCGTTTGAGCAGACTCCAATGCCTCGTTTTTGACATCATAAAGTTTAACTTTACATCCGGCTGTTGCAGCCACTTGAGCAATTCCGGAACCCATCGTCCCGGCACCGATTACAGAAATATTCATAGCATTATTAAATTGAGTAATAGTTTCAAACTACAAAAATAGAGATTCGCCGGGGAAATTCTTTTGTTAACAACAAGGTAAAACAACTAAA